>CAZAOR010000001.1:0-2821 GCA_964486805.1 uncultured Sediminibacterium sp.
ATGCCGATAATGATATTGCCAAGGAAGGTTTATTGCTGTACACGGTTGCGTATAGCCTGGCCACCATTGGCATATTTGCCGTGCTGGTAAAGATGAAGGATTACACATTTGAAGGTTTTAACGGGCTGGCTTCCACCCAGCCTTTACTTGCGCTGGCTACAACGGTCTGCCTGCTGTCATTAGCCGGCATACCCCTGACAGCGGGATTCTTTGCCAAGTATTATATGCTGGCTGCTGCGGTTAAATCCGGTATGGGCCTTTGGCTGGTAATCGTTGCGGTGCTCTTTGCTGCAATCAGCGCTTACTATTATTTCCGGGTGATCCAGGCCATGTATTTCCGGGAAGGAACGCCGGAAATGGCCGAAACCACTAGGGGTTTCCGCTGGGGCATGATCGGATTATCGGCCTTGATCATCCTGGTAGGGATGTTTCCCAGCCTGGTCCTCAACTGGTTCTATTTTTAACCGTTCTTCACAAATACCTGTCCCGGGCAGGATCCGTTGCCATATCTGGCTTACCTTTAAACCAGGCATACAGCCTGTTGCCTTGTTATGACCACGATCGACTCACTTTCCCTCGCATGGCGTACCGTTCGCAGCAATAAATTGCGTACCGGTATCACCGTCGCGATCATCGCCTTTGGCATCATGGCCCTGATCGGTATTATCACGGCCATACAGGCTATGAATCAGAGCCTGCGGGAGAGTTTTTCTTCCATGGGCGCCAATGCCTTTAATATCCGTTACAAGGATTCCCGCGTACGCATGGGCGGGGGCAGGAACAGTGGTAATTTTTCCAAAACAAGACGGGGTCTGCGCCAAAAAAAATCCAACCTGGACAAATACATCCGCAAGGAAGAAGCGGAATTTTTCAAACAGCATTTTGATTTCCCCGGTGCTATCGTGAGCATCTACCGCAGGGGACCGGGTGCTCAGGAAATCCATTACGACGATAAGAAAACCAATCCGCAGATCAATATCTGGGGCGGAGATGAAAACTACCTGGCGGTCAATGGCTATACCATTGACCAGGGCCGTAACATTAACAGTCTCGATATCCAAAGCGGCCGGAATGTATGCCTGCTGGGCAGCAATGTTGCTACTAAGCTTTTTGGTGACCGGCCGGAACGATGTATCGATAAGATCGTTAGGGTGGGCAGCCTGCCCTACCGTGTCATCGGCTTACTGAAAAGTAAGGGATCGAGTGCCATGATGCGGCAGGATGATATTATCGTAACTTCTTACACCAATGTCCGCCACTATCAGAATGCGAACCCTTCTTACCAGTTAGGGGTCATGGTGGGCAATGTGAACCAGTTGGATGTAGCAACCGATGAAGCCACATCTGTATTCCGCGCTGTAAGGAAACTGGAGCCGATGGATGATATCAATTTTGTAATTGAGCGCAGCGATAAATTCGCTGAAATGTTCATTGGCTTCCTGGGCAGTATCACCGGATCTGCCGGTGCTATCGGGCTTATAACCCTGATCGGCGCAGCTATTGGCCTGATGAATATTATGCTGGTAGCCGTGAATGAACGTACCAAGGAAGTAGGTCTTATTAAAGCGATCGGCGGTAAGAGCCGTAACGTGCGTCAGCAGTTTCTGTTTGAAAGTATGATCATCAGCTTGCTGGGCGCCGTGTTCGGTATTGTGTTAGGCGTGCTGGTCGGTAATCTTTTCTCCATTGTATTGAAAACGGGTTTTGTCGTACCCTGGATGTGGGTGATTGTTGGTATCGTGATCTGCACCCTCGTCGGACTCGCTGCCGGTATCTATCCAGCCATGAAAGCAGCCCGGCTGAACCCTATTGTGGCGCTCCGCTACGAGTAGCAGCATTCTGTTTGTATAATTTCAGCTTATCGTTCAGGTAAAGTATCAGGTCTTCTTCATCCAGGTGCTTTCTCAGCCAGGTTGCATCAGGCCGGTAATTCTGCATGAATAACTGTAGCTGCTCACCTTTCAGGCGACTGTATTGTGTAACAAATGAAGCAGGGAAGCGATAATCGATGTATGCCTCTTTTTCCGCAGCATCAAATATCGCAAAAGCACGGCGTTTGGCCCTTTCATGCCGGGAGAACCGGTCAATGTTCAGGGCGATCCCGGCGCCTGAGTTGGCCTGGGCAATGGCAGGGATCGTATAGTTGACAAAACCCTGCAGGAAATCTTTTCTTCGCTCCATGCTGTCTAACTGGTAACGGCTGTATCGGTTTGAGAATACAGTTACATTACCGAGATCATGGGAGAGCGGCGAAAGGAATAATAACAGGGTATCCTGTGTCAGCCATTGCCGGGCATATTGTAAGGTATCGAAATGATAACCGACAGCAGCAAATGACAAGACCTGGTTTTCCGCCAGCGCTATTTGAAAACGTCCGGATTCGCTCGTCATTACTGTTTGCCGGGTTTTCAGGTTGGTAACGCTGGCCAGCGGAACCGGGGCATGGGTGGTACTGTCGCGCAGGTAACCCCAGGCTGTTTTTTTACCCTGCCCGAAGGATGCGGTAACGGCTAATAAAGCCCCTACCCATAAGCCGTATTTCATAAAGCGTTTTTACAAAGTTAATAACCGGCAGCATGGGAAAACCGGATTATAAAAAAGCCCAGCCCATACTTGTCACCTGACCGGCATCGGCAGGAAGAGACTATTTTGGGTTAGTTGAATCATTTTCCTTCATCCAGATGCTGTCAGGTAAAACTTTTGAATAAAGAAAAGAGTCACTATCATAAGAAGAAATGGTAACAATAGCAAGTTCAGGTTGATAGGATATTGTGAATATCACATCTTTATAGGTTCGCGCATCAAAGTTTGGATCATCCTT
>CAZAOR010000002.1:0-3925 GCA_964486805.1 uncultured Sediminibacterium sp.
TCAATGGCGTAGAACAAACCCTGAAACTGCATGAAACCATTTTGGAAGTTGATCTGTCAAAACCTATTCTGCCCCACAGTAAAGTACCAATGGAAGTGGTGTTTGAAGCACAGGTACCCTTGCAGATACGACGCAGTGGCAGGGATAATGCAGAGGGAATCCGGTACAGCATGAGCCAATGGTACCCTAAAATGGTGGAATATGATTACCAGGGATGGAATGCCAATCCTTATATCGCCCGCGAGTTTTATGGGGTATGGGGTGATTATGATGTGAATATCCGCATCGATAAAAATTATATGGTAGCCGCAGGCGGCGATCTGCAGAACCCCGAAGAAACAGGATTTGGTTATGAAGCGCCCGGCACCACCGTAAAAGCACCTGCCGGCGATACCCGCTTATGGAAATGGAAAGCTTACAATGTGCATGATTTTGTATGGGCGGCTGACCCGGATTATAAAATGATTACCCGTACACTCAGCAGCGGCCCGCTCCTGCGTTTTGTATACAAAAAAGTGGATTCATTGGAAGACCGCTGGCAGAAAGTAGCGGATACCGCAGCCCTGGCTTACCCGATCATTGCCCAGACTTTCGGCGTCTATCCTTACAAAACCTATACTTTTATACAGGGCGGAGATGGGGGAATGGAATATCCCATGGCTACCCTGATCAAGAATGCCAGTGTTGGAACTGCCTTGCATGAATGGATGCATAGCTGGTACCAGATGATGATGGGCACCAATGAGTCTTTATATCCCTGGATGGATGAAGGTTTTACGGATTATGCAAGTACCCGGGTACATGCGGAACTGCAACATGCGCCGGGTTTTTGGTTCACGGCATCTTACCGCGGCTACTTCAATCTGGTACGCAGCGGACTGGAAGAGCCTGCCAGTACGCATGCGGATCATTATAACACCAATTACGCTTATGCCAATGCTGCCTACAGCAAAGGCGCTGTGTTTATGGAGCAGTTGGGCTACATTGTCAGTGACAGCCTGCGCGATAAGATATTGCTTGCCTATTATGATACCTGGCGTTTCAAACACCCGAACCCCAATGATTTCATCCGAGTAGCTGAAAAAGTGAGTCATATGGAACTCGACTGGTACAAGGAATACTGGATCAACACTACCAAAACGATTGATTATGGAATAGGTAATATTGATCAGAAAGACGGTAAAACACTGATAACGATCAAGCGGGTAGGTAAAATGCCGATGCCGGTAGATGTACTGCTGACTTTCAAAGACGGCACACAGGAAATGCATTATATCCCGCTGAACCTGATGTATGGCATTAAACCGGCTGAAAACAACATTCCGCGAACAGTGCATGAAGAGTGGCGCTGGACGCACCCGCAATATGTGTTTTCCACCAGCCGTGGTATCAATGAACTCAAATCCATCGAAATAGACCCGAGCCAGCGCATGGCAGATGTGAACCGCTCGAATAACAGACTTGATATTCCGGATTGACCGGAGTGAACCAGTATGTTATCAAAGCAGTGCATACTTGCGCTGCTTTTTTATACGCATTAACTGTAAAATGTTTTTTCTGCGTATCAATACACTTTTCTGCATCGGACAGCAACTTAAGTTAGCACATCTCAATATGCGTTATGGCAAAGAAATATAGATAGGCAACTGTTATTGGCCGAACAGACAAAATGGAACCGGATTTTCGTAATAAGGAATCAACAGGTAATATTGGATGAAGATCTTGTAATCATGTGTGTGGTGGCGACAAAGCGGTTCAACGAACAGGTGAGTCGCAAAAAAAGCAGGTCTCCAAAGATTGTATGCTGATAGTGACAAATAAGAATTTGAAAACTTGAACTGCCAGAAAGCGGCCGCAGGTTGAGGCATCCGCCGATCCCTGCCGGATGCCTTTACAGAACAGGAATTACCATGCTGTCGCGTGTATGAAACAGCGCCACGCCATTGATGTGAATATCAGGTTCATAAGGGTATTCATTCAACTGCGGGAACATACCTTAACACAATCGGTTTTAAGCAGGATGAAGGATGATATTTTTGCCGGGATCGCTTGGAAATTATCGGGTTATGTGCAGAACGAATTTCTCTTCAAAATAGGGCTCAGGGAACAACCTGCTTACCGGCATCATCTTAGGCCGCAGGCCTGATTCTGATATTTCCTGTGCGAGGTCGCCCCCTTTCAGGCAGATAAGTCCCCCTGCCACCGGCAGTTTGTTGTTTTTCTTTACCAGCGGAGAAGCCCATTGCCACAAGGTTTTCAGCGGGGCAACGGCGCGGGAAACTGCATAATCAAATTTCCGGTCCCGGATCTCTTCTACCCGGCAATGTTTTGTTTGTACATTGCGGATGCCGGATGCGGCACAGACCGCCTCAACCACTTTCAGTTTCTTACCGATACTGTCCACCAACAGGAATTTTACTTCCGGGAAAAAAATGGCCAGCGGTATGCCCGGAAAACCGCCGCCACAGCCAATATCCAGTACTTCGGTACCCGCCGGAAATTCAGCGATAGCGGCAATGCTGAGAGAATGTAATACATGATGCAGGTAAAAAGCATCCATGTCTTTTCTGGAAATCACATTGATTTGGGCATTCCATTCCAGGTATAAAGCTTCCAGCCCGGCAAACTGTTGCCATTGTTTTTCGGTAAACTCGCTGAAATAGCGGCTGATCAGTTCCAGTTTTTGCGGGGTGCTTTCCATATAGCCGGCAGGGTAAACAGGTAATAAAAAAACATCCAGATATCCAGCGCTAGGAACCAGGGCATCAGGTCAGCTTCATTCAGCCTTTTCATGGCCTTGAAATATACAACTGCCTGGATCAGCAGCCTTACGCCATATACTGCCAGGGCAATCCACCAGTGAAAGAAAATAATGCAGACCGCAAGCAAGGGATATACCAGGAATAAGGTGAAGGAATAAAGCCCTAACAGGAATTTGTGTTTGGGCTTATAATATTTACTCGTGGTATAATGCCGGTATTTTTGTGTCATCCAGTCACTCCATCGTTTTTTAGGTTCACTGAGTGTATGCGTATCCGGATCAATTTCAATGCGCGTATTCTCCGCATTGGCTACCTGGTTGATGAACAGGTCATCGTCCCCGCTGGGAATCTGGTTGATGGAGGAAAAGCCCTTGTTCCGGAGGAAAACCTCTTTTTTATAACTCAGGTTCCGGCCAACACCCATGTACGGTGTACCTGCCAGGGCATAGGACAGGTATTGCAAAGCAGTATGAAAGGTTTCAAAACGGATAAGCTTATTCAGTAAGCCCGGGCGCTTGATATATGCGCCATAGCCCAGCACGATCTCGGTATCATCTTCATATGCATCCTGCATTTTCTGGATCCAGAATTCAGAAGCCGGGGTACAGTCTGCATCAGTCAGCAACACGATTTCGTGCTTGGCGCTTTTGATGCCGATGGATAAAGGAAATTTTTTGCCCGTAATCATCTTGGCTTCCTGGGTAAGCTGGATATGGTTGATATTTTTGAATGATTTTTTGAATTCATCTATCACATACCGGCCTTCATCCGTGGAATTATCATTGACAATGATGATCTCATGGGTGGTGGGATAATTCTGCACCAGCACTCCCGGCAGATTTTTTGTCAGGTTTTCTGCCTCATCCCTTGCACAGATAATGATGGAAACAGGGTGTTCAAAACGGCTGATTTTTTCGGGCTTCCGGTAAAAAGCCAGCCGCCGGAAAAAATAGAGGTAATAAAAAATCTGAATGGCAATAACAGCGCAGAAAAGGTAAAACAGAACGGTCCAGATTATGGGCGGTATCAGCATTCGGCAAAAATAGCGCATTGGGAAGATGCAGGTTTGGGTATGTGGATAAGATGGGAATGGCCGGGCGTTATGGGTAAATGACCGTTACGGCCTACTTTTGCCGGATGGCAGCACTGGATTTTCAGGTAGA
>CAZAOR010000003.1:0-6422 GCA_964486805.1 uncultured Sediminibacterium sp.
CTCAGAGAAAATGGCGTGCGCATCTGGGACGAATGGGCAGATGAAAACGGTGAACTGGGTCCGGTATATGGTAAACAATGGCGCAGTTGGGAGGGACGTGATGGAAAAGTGATTGATCAGATTGCAACAGTTGTAGAGCAAATCAAGTCCAACCCCGACAGCCGCAGATTGATTGTCAGCGCCTGGAATGTTGCCGATCTGCCTGATATGGCCCTCATGCCCTGCCATACCCTGTTCCAGTTTTATGTGGCAGAAGGCAAGCTGAGTTGCCAGTTGTACCAGCGAAGCGCGGATGTTTTCTTAGGGGTACCCTTTAATATTGCCTCCTATGCATTGCTGACCATGATGATGGCGCAGACCTGCGGACTGGCTTATGGTGATTTTGTGCACAGTTTTGGTGATGTGCATCTGTACAATAATCATGTTGAGCAGGCACAACTGCAATTGACCCGTACCCCTTACCAGCTCCCCATGATGCACCTCAACCCGGATGTAAAGGATATCTTTGCATTCCGGTATGACGACTTTACACTCGAGAATTATCAATCACACCCGGCCATCAAGGCCCCGGTGGCAGTGTAAAGAGCCGGTATCATTTAAAATAACTGAACATGGTGATTTCACTGGTCGTGGCGGCAGCTGGCAACCAGGCGATTGGCAAGGATAACCGCCTGTTGTGGCATTTACCCGATGATATGCAGTTTTTTAAATCTGCTACCTGGGCCATGCCCGTTATCATGGGACGTAAAACTTACGAGTCATTGGGTAAGGCGCTTCCTGGCCGCTTCAATATTGTGCTGACTCACCAGAAAGGTTTTTCCCATCCGGATATTTATGTGGCGGAGAGCCTGGATCAGGCTATCGGTTTGGCCGCATCCGCCGGGTACCTGGAAAGCTTCGTGATTGGCGGCTCCGAGATTTACCGATTAGCGCTGCCGCTTGCTGACAAGATATACCTCACTAGGGTTGATGCAGCGCCGGAAGCCGATAGCTTTTTTCCGGAAATCAACCAGCCCGGATGGAAACTGGTTGCTGATATCCCGCATGCGGCAGATAAACGACATGCCTATTCCTTTCATTTCCAGTACTGGGAAAAACAAAAAAACTGAATGGGATTATTCCTGGTATTACCGGCCTTTATATGCCTGCAGTCGCTGTTTCTGCTTTGCTGGCTTATCCCGGCTTTCAGTTGGCAAGATTGGATCCGGAGGGCTGCAGCTGTTAATAACCTGCTCCTGATTCCTTATGCTATTTTACTCTGGCAACAACTCTGGAGCTTTTATCATGCTTACCGTTATTTTGCTGCACATATACCACCGGGTCATTCCTCAATGATTCCGTATGATATGCTCTTGCGTCTTGGCGCGATGTCTTTGCTGCCTTTTTTTAGTCTCCTCAGACGTTTTCGGGAAAACCTGTATTTTTCATTGTTATTGTTGCTGCTGGTGGTTTGGCAAAACCCGCCATTTACGTGGAATCTTTATGCAATAGAGCTGAAAATACCAGCATACCTGAGTTTGTTTTGCGCTGTGTATGGCTTACTTTGGCTACTGAAACAATTACCGCAACAACGCGCGCACTGATGTATTCAACCTGGCAAATCGGCAGTAAATATCTTCGCTATTATTTCAGCGCTTCCAATGGCCGGGGACACGGGGTACATTCGCCCTTTGTATATGATTTTGTGCGACAGGTTTTGTTGGATAAACGTATTTTTTATGCGTATCCGCTGATTGAATCCCTGCGGCAATCCTTACTGCAGGATAACGGGCAAATCGAAATCCTTGATTTCGGTGCGGGCTCCCGGCAATTCGCACACCCGATTCGTCAGGTGAAAGATATCGCCCATTCGTCCCTGAAACCGGCCAAATTCGGGCAACTGCTTTTTCGGATGGTTCATTATTATGCTCCCTCGCAGGTGCTGGAACTGGGCACTTCCCTGGGCATCACAACCGCCTACCTCGCATCCGCCAACCCCCTTGGCCAAATTACCACACTGGAAGGAGCACCTGCTATTGCAGCAAAGGCACAAACACATTTTAACCAGTTAGGACTCTCCAATATCCGGCTGGTAGCAGGTAATTTCGATGAAACACTGCCTTCCGTACTCAACGATCTGGGGAAGGTAGACATGGCATTTATTGACGGCAATCATCGTTTTACCCCTACGGTCGCTTATTTTGAACAGTTACTGCCCTATGTCGGAGAATCGGGGTTCCTGGTTTTTGATGATATTCACTGGAGCAGCGAAATGGAAGCTGCCTGGAAAAAAATACAAGCGCACCCGCAGGTTACCCTGACGATTGATCTTTTTTTTGTCGGCATTGTTTTTTTTCGGCCAGAGCAAAAAATACCCCAGCATTTTTCCATTCGCTTTTGATATGCTATGCTGTTTTGATTTCCATGTTGCTGCATTTCATCCTATGTATTCGCGTGCTTGGTTTGAAAGTATCCTTGAGTAAAGCTACCTGCCGTTTATTTCCCGGAGGGAATAACCCGATTGTTTTACCGGTAAATTCGTAACTGTGCTGTTGCAGGTTTCATTGCACAGCGGCCTGATCAGCCTGGCGAATGCTTCGAGTACCCGTATCTGACAACCTACCCGGATATACAGGCTATTTCTGCAGCATAAACCTGGCGGATGCTGGTATCTTTGCGGGATGCAACTGCCTCCTGAATTCCTGCAAGCCATCGCCAGTTCGCCCGGTTTCCGGCGTGTCCCCTTCGAAGCAGTACATAACGCCGGGAAACAGGTTACTTCTGTCAGATTGAATCCATCAAAACCGATCTTACAGCCAGACTGGAAACTTCATCCGGTACCCTGGTGTGCCCATGGTTATTATCTCAGGGAACGACCTTCTTTTATCCTGGACCCTTTGTGGCAGGCCGGTACTTATTATGTGCAGGAAGCCAGTAGTATGTTTTTATGGCATGTACTGGATAGGTTGACAGGGAAGAGTACCCGTCCAATAGTATTGGATCTTTGCGCTGCTCCCGGCGGGAAAACTAGTTTGTTGGAAAGTTTTTTTACCGAAGGACTGATCGTCAGTAATGAGGTGATCCGTTCACGGTCTTCGGTATTGCTGGAAAATATGACACGATGGGGCAGTGCCCGGGTGGTTGTGACGCAGAATGACCCAGCCCATTTCCGGCGCCTGGAAAACTTTTTTGATATCATGGTAACGGATGTGCCTTGCAGTGGCAGTGGGTTACTCAGACGCGATCCTGACGCAATCAGGAACTGGAGCCCGGATGCCGTAAATCATTGCAGCCAGCGACAGCAACGCATATTAGCGGATGCTTTGCCTGCATTGAAAAAGGGAGGCTTACTAATTTATACCACTTGTTCCTATTCCGTGGAGGAGGATGAACAGATTGCAGCCTGGCTGGTAAAAGAGATGGAAATGGAACCCATATCCATACCGGTACCTTCCGATTGGGGTATTGTCGTGTCGGAACAGGAAAAAGGAATCCCCGGTTATCGTTTTTATCCGGACCGTTTGGACGGCGAAGGATTTTTTCTGGCTGTTTTCAGGAAAAAATCGGGCGGATCGGATTGTCATATCCATTCTGCCAAATTGCAACAGCCCGGAAAGGAGGAACAAAAAATAGTGACCGATTTTTTTGCGATCCCTGAAGCATACAGTTGTTTCAAACAGGATGCCGGTATCCGGCTCTTTCCGCGGGAATGGCTCCCGCAACTGCAGCAGTTAGCGGCTGGCTTGTATATCCGGAAAGCCGGGGTAGAAATGGGCTGCGTGAAAGGAAAAGATTTTGTGCCATCACATGAATTGGCTTTGAGCCCCGTCAATGAAGGGCAGTTTAACCGGGTAACCCTGCATCTGCCGGAGGCGCAGCAATATGTAAAAAGGATGGAACTGCAACTGACTGGTATCGACAAAGGATGGAACCTGGTTTGTTATGATCATCATCCATTGGGATGGGTCAAGGCCCTGCCCAATCGAATCAATAATTATTTCCCGGCGGAATGGCGGGTGTTAAAAAGTCAAGATTGAATGGGCAGTTCGGAGAAGCATGTGCTGATGCTGGTGGCGAGTTGATAGGGAATTGCTCAACGGCATGCCGTAAAGGCTAATACTGATAGGAAAACCAATGCAGCGCACATGTATAAAGCAGCATGCAGAAAGTATTGAAACCAGTAACTTTGTCCCATGCTGGTATCATTTGCTAAAAAAATTGGAACTGTATTGATTGCGGGACTCTTCCCATTGTTTGCCCTTGCACAGAAAGAATTGGTAATCGGCGGAAAACCAGGCGATTGGTATGTGCGTTACCTGACGGAAAGCAACGAGAGTTTACAGCAGGTAAGTAACCGGTTCGGCCTATCAGTATCCAAACTGCAATCTTATAATCATACGAATATCAATACAAATGCGGCGTTTCCGAATGGTACGGAAGTCCGTATTCCTGTGACCCGGGATAATCTTTTACAGGAAAAAGTAAATGGCGCAGAAGCGGTGGTGCACCGGGTTAAGAATGGAGACAACCTCTTCCGTGTTTCCCAGCAATATTATAAAGTACCGATTGCGAAACTGCGTAACTGGAACAGTTTGAAAAAAGATATTGTAAAGAATGGCCAGTTGCTGATCATTGGGTACATGGTAAATGCAGCAGAGCAGGCAAACAGTAACCACGATAAACCTGCGATCATGCAGGAGTCACCGGTTGCGGATAAACCAGTGGCAGAAAAAACTGCCGTAGCACACCCACCGGTAGCGCCGCTTCCAGGCAAGCTCGCTACATTTTCTGAAGCCGGTAAACTGGCACATGAAACGGAGCCTGCGGATGAAGGATACTTTGCGCAGGATTATATGAGTGCTTCCGCTCATAGCCAACCCCGGTTCAAAGCAGGGGATGCTGCAATTTTTAAAACGATCAGTGGCTGGTCCGACAAGAAGTATTATGTGCTTACCAATGCGGTACCGCCAAAGACTATTGTGCGGATTACTGCACCGAATCACCGGAGTATTTGCGCGATGGTATTAGGCGCTTTACCGGATACCAAGGGCGATAAGGGCCTGTTGCTGCGTATCAGTAATTCTGCCGCTTCGGTTTTGGGCTTAAGCGATGAAGTATTCACGGTATCAATGGCTTATTACGAATAATTGTATGTTATGAATAAAATATGGAGTCGTATCCTGATCCTGTTGGCTTTTGCCGGTTGCCGGGCCGATGCACAGGAAGCGTTGACCGTGCCGGCATTTGAACAGGCGATGCAACAAGGTCATCCTCAATTGCTGGATGTCCGCACAGCAGGGGAGTTTCAGACCGGCCATCTGGCAAATGCCCTGCAGGCAGACTGGCTGAATCAATCACAATTTGCTGACCGTGTGCAATACCTTGACAAGCAAAAGCCGGTACTTGTTTACTGTGCTTCCGGCGTTCGAAGTGCGGCAGCAGCCAAATGGCTGCAACAAAAAGGGTTTACTGATGTAAAGAGCCTGGCTGGCGGACTCACTGCCTGGAAACTACAAGGGAAACCCATTGCATCTCCTGATGCCAAGCCACAGATGAGCCAGGATACTTACCAGTCATTGATCCAATCGGCTGATGTGGTGCTGGTGGATTTTGGCGCGGCATGGTGCCCGCCCTGCAGACAGATGGAGCCGGTACTGGAAAAACTGCAAAAATCTTATGCCGGAAAATTCAAACTCATTAAAGTAGATGGTGGTAATGATATTGCTGTCATGAAAGCACAAGAAGTATCTGCCTTGCCTGTTTTTATCGTATATAAGAAAGGCCGGGAAACATGGCGCAAACAGGGCGTGGTGTCTCTGGAAGAGTTGGGAAAGCAGTTATAAAATACCCTTCCAGGGTATTTATGCCGAAGGAGGTTTCTGCCAATGGTACCCTCTTAAAAAATCAGCTACCAGCATTCTTTTCTTGCCCTCCAACTGGAGGTCCAGTATCTGTAGATACCCGTCTGTACAGGAAAATTTCAGGTAGGTTTTTTGGTCAGAAAAAACAAGCCCTGCCGGGAAACCATGCTGTGTTATTTCTTTTTCACTGCGGTATAATTTCAGTGTTTTGCCTTCCAGTTTGGTGAGTGCACCTGGGAAAGGCGATAAACCCCGAACAAGATTGTGTACGGTTGCCACCGGTTGGTTCCAGTCGATGATACAGGTTTCTGTAAATATTTTCGGAGCGTTGTGCAGGGTGCCCGTTATTCGTTCTTCTAATGTTGATTGCGGGGTTTCGGATAAGGTTCCTGCTGCCAATCCTTTCACGGTTGTAACCAATAACTGGGCGCCAATCAGTTTCATCCGGTCATGCACTTCGCCGGTGGTTTCATTTTCTCCGATCGGGAAGGAGGTCTGCAGTAATACGCCCCCGGTATCGATAGCGTGTTGCAGGCGAAAAGTGGTAACGCCTGTTTCTTTTTCACCATGGATGACGGCCCA
>CAZAOR010000004.1:0-4254 GCA_964486805.1 uncultured Sediminibacterium sp.
ATGGGGATTTTTTTGTAAACAGGTCCGTCGGGGGCATCCAGCCGGATATCCCAAACGCCCCCGGGCTTCCAGCTTTTATAACGTACCAGCAGGGTGGTTTGGTTGTCCAAGCCCACATGCGGTAAACGCGCGACGGCCCCGTTCCGCAGAACCAGCCATTTGGTATCCGTTAATGCACTGTTCTGCAAATGATCTGCTGCGATGGAATTAATGGCAGGCTCCCATGTTTTTACAAAATGGGTGATAGCGGCGGCTCGTTCCGGTGCATGTACCTGCAGCCAGTTATCCAGTTGGATTTGTTTGATGCTGTCGGCTCCTTTGTATTCGCGCAGCAAAGGATAATCATCGTAGGTATCTTCATCCCGGGTATTATTGAAAAAAGCCATGAATGCATAATACTCTTCATGGCGGAACGGGTCATAGGGATGGCTATGGCATTGCACACAGGCAAAAGTGGTGCCCATCAGGGCTTCCCAGGTGGTATTCACACGATCCAGTACGGCTGCTGTGCGGAATTCTTCATTGTCAGTACCACCTTCATCATTGGTCATGGTATTGCGCTGGAAGGCGGTAGCAATATATTGTTCATCTGTTGCATGCGGCATCAGGTCGCCGGCCAGTTGTTCAGTCAGGAAAACATTGTACGGTTTATTGTCATTGAAAGCATGTATCAGCCAGTCGCGGTAACGCCAGATGGAGCGCCAGTCGTCGCGTTCATATCCTTTTGTATCGGCATACCGTGCCAGGTCCATCCACATAGCTGCCCATTTCTCTCCATAATGGGGCGAAGCCAGCAAGCTGTCCACCAGTCTTTCATACGCATCGGGACGATTATCAGCCAGGAATTGCGCTGCCAGTTGCCGGGAGGGTGGCAGTCCGGTGATATCCAAACTGACGCGGCGCAGCAGGGTCGCTTTATCTGCTTCGGGCGATGGATGCAGGCCCTGCTCCTGCATCCGCGCGTATACAAAATGATCAATATCATTCCGTACCCAGTCACTCCCGCCACGCGGGCCAAAAAACCAGTTGTCAACTTTTGGCACTACAGGATCGGTGACCGGTTGATAAGCCCAGTGTTCGCCCCATTTGGCTCCCTGTTTGATCCAGTGTTTCAGGGTACTGATCTCATCGGTTGTAAGCGGCGGATGTTTATATGGCATCCTTTCTTCGGGATCACGCAGACTCAACCGCCGGATCAATTCACTGTGCGAGGGATCACCCGGGATGATAGCCGGTTTACCGGATTTATTCACAGCAAGCGCATCGGAACGAAACAGGAGACTGAACCCGCTCTGTCGTTTCACACCGCCATGGCAGGTAATGCAATACTTATTGAAAAGCGGCTTTACTTCGGTGTTAAAATCCACCTGGTGCTCCCCCATGAGGAATGACACACTGATCAATCCCAATACCAGTACCAGGCCAATCCAGAACAGCTTTTTGGTGAAGACAGGCAATCGCATGCCGGGGCTTTATCGTTTTAAAGATAAAACTTTAGGGGCAAAGGCTGTTACGAATCAAAAGGGAAAGGAAAAACGAACCATGAAAAATCAAAGAATGTAGGCATTTTTCGCCTTTCACTTCTCATTTCCCGCTTTTCATTTTTCACTCCCATACACTTTCTTCCCGCCCAAATAAGTTGCATTCACTTTCACCTGCAGGATATCAGTTTCGGGTACTTTCATCAGGTCCTGGCTGAGCAGGATGAAGTCGGCTTTCTTACCTGGCTCCAGGCTGCCTACTTCTTTTTCCAGGAATCCGGCTTTTGCAGCCCAGATCGTCATACCGCGGATCGTTTCTTCACGAGAAAGTGCGTTCTCTGGCTGGAAACCGCCGGGCGGATAGCCTTTGGCATCTTTACGTACAACTGCGGCCAGGAAAGTTTTAAAGGGAGAGATATCTTCTACAGGAAAATCGGTTCCAAGCGGTAACCACCCATTCTGTTCCAGTAACTGCTTGTAGGCATAGCCGCTTTTGAGGCGTTCTGTACCCAGTCTTTCGCCGGCCCAGTACATATCACTGGTGGCATGGGTGGGCTGAACAGAGGGAATGATATTGGATGCACCAAACAGCTTCAGGTCATCCGGGTGAATGATCTGTGCATGTTCAATGCGCCAGCGTTTATCATTTTTACCGCCCAGGTATTTGGTATAGATCTGTAACATCACCCGGTTGGCGCTATCGCCGATGGCATGGGTGCACATCTGGAAATCTGTTTGTGCCAATACCTTCGCGAGTGAATCATAATGGGATTGCGGGCGAAGCAAGAAGCCCTTCCATCCGGGCCGGTCTGAATAATCCTGCAGCAGGCAGGCACCGCGACTGCCCAGTGCGCCATCGGCATATACTTTGATGCCTTTGATAAACAGCTTATCCGAATGGTAAGGTCCCTTGGGCAGGTAACGGTCCAGGTTGGCAGGGTCGTCACTCAGCATCACGAAAAGGCGCATATCCAGTTTACCGGCTTTCTGCAAACTGTCGATAGCCTCGGCTGTCTGGTAACTGATGCCACATTCGGTAAGGGTGGTGAGTCCCTGGGCAAAACAATTATGCTGTGCTGTCTGCAGCCATTGCTGAAAGAGCGCTGGGGAAGGCTCCGGTATATGAGCATATACTGCATCATCGGCATTGTCGATCAGGATACCGGTGAGTTTACCTTTTTTCGTTTCAATCAGTCCGCCGGTGATGGTCTGCCCGGCTTTGATACCGGCTATTGCAAGGGCTTTATCATTTGCAATGGAAGCATGCCCATCCACGCGCGTCAATACGACGGGTTTATCGGGGAAAGCCTTATTCAGCAGTTCATTGGTAGGAAAAGCTTTACCGGGCCATTTATTCTGGTCCCAGCCGCGGCCCTGGATCCATTCCAGGTCAGGATGCTGCGCCGCAAAAGCTTTCATCCGTTCAACTGCTTCTTCAAAGCTGGTAGTACCGAACAAATCAGCCTGGAAAAGCGAACGGCCATACCCAACAAAATGTGCATGTGCATCGATAAAACCCGGATAGATGGCAGCGCCTTGCGCATCCAGGGTTTGTTTGGCGGTATAATGCGCGGTAATATCAGCAGTGGTGCCGGTGGCAACAATCTTACCATCTTTGATGGCCATGGCCTGGGCGGTACTGAAACTGCTGTCGACCGTATAGATCACAGCATGATCCACAATCAGGTCAACCGCAGGTTTGCCGCAGGCGGTCAGGAACAGCAGCGGCAGCAGGTTGGAAAGCTTGGGTTTAAACATGGGAATGCAGCATTTGATATTCGGCAGGGTCTGAAATAAGGAACGCACTAAGATAATAACAACTGCCTGAATAAGGGGAAACAAAAGGCATGCATCCGAATCAGGATGTCTGTGCAAAACCATCCCGGATAGCTGACTCCAGGATATCCAGCCTGATATCCTTTAAGGACCGGAACCTGATGCAATAGCTGCTAA
Organism: uncultured Sediminibacterium sp.; assembly: GCA_964486805.1. Taxonomy (GTDB): domain Bacteria; phylum Bacteroidota; class Bacteroidia; order Chitinophagales; family Chitinophagaceae; genus Sediminibacterium. The sequence goes on from CAZAOR010000004.1 coordinate 3,435, forward strand.
GGCTTGCCTTACCGATCGTTTTAGCATACACGCGGGACAGGTATTCCTTGTCCTGCAAGCCCATGATATAAACCGAAATCCCGCTGGTATTGGCGCTCAGGCCAACCTGGTAAAACTCCCGGGTCTTGCCATTTGTATAATGTATGTTATATGATCCATAACCGATATTGGGATTGGATACAACCTTGTTATCACTGTCCCTACCATCCAGGAACCATAATTTACAACCGGGCATGATGCGCAGGATAAGCTGGTGCAGCGCCTGCATATCACTTTGTTTGGACTCTGACTGACCGGCTATATAGGCTTTGATCTGTTCAGGTATGTTCATAAAAACAATTCAGGTAAGATGTTTCAGCTTACGCACTTATGGTCTTTCTACCACATAACTCAGTTCAATTACCCCGCTGCTAAACTGGTGGGTATGCTGGAGTTTCAGTTTTGTTGTATCCGGGATATTCGCAAACAGGGGAATCCCTTGCCCGAGAATGATCGGGTTCAGAAATAACCAGTATCCGTCAATCAGGTCAAGCTGTTGGAGAGCGTGTGTGGCGGCAGGACTGCCAAAGAGTAAGATATCCGAACCTTCCTGTTGTTTAATTGCCTGGATATTGCCCGGAAGATCTTCACTGATAATGGTTGTTTGGGGACGCTCAACACCTTTCAGGGTCCTGGACAGCACAATTTTGTGTGCATTCTTGTACCAAAGGGAATGCTCCTTATCATGCTTGCTGGCATTGGGCGCATCACCTGCGGTGGGCCAGTAACCTTCCATCATATCATAAGTCACCCGTCCATATAAGGCGGTATCGCCTTCGCT
>CAZAOR010000005.1:0-3724 GCA_964486805.1 uncultured Sediminibacterium sp.
GCAAAATCTATAACGATGTTATTGTAGGTATCCTGTGCATAATCCACCAGGTCCATTTTATTTACCGCTACCACTACATGCGGAATCCGCAAGAGGGAAGCAATAATCGCATGCCGCCTGGTTTGTTCGCTCACGCCGTTAAGGGCATCAATCAAGAGTATAATGAGATCTGCATTGGAAGCGCCGGTTACCATATTCCGGGTGTACTGGATATGACCCGGCGCATCGGCTATGATGAATTTTCGTCGGGGCGTGGAGAAATACTTGTAGGCCACATCGATTGTAATTCCCTGTTCCCTTTCTGCCCGTAAGCCATCTGTCAGCAGTGCCAGGTCGATATCGCCCTCTTCCCTGTTGCGGGTTTGTTGCTCCATTGCCTGTAACTGGTCGATCATGATCGACTTGCTGTCGTACAATAAACGGCCAATCAGGGTGCTTTTCCCATCATCCACACTGCCTGCTGTGATAAATCGAAGAATATCCATGGTTCTGGTTTAAGAGCTGACGCCCATAAAAAAAATCAGATCAGAAATAGCCGTTTTTCTTGCGGTCTTCCATAGCGGCTTCTGATACTTTATCGTCAATGCGTGTTTCTCCTCTTTCGCTGGTTTTGGTCGCAATAATTTCGCGAATGATATCTTCAACAGAATCTGCATCTGATTCCACTGCAGCCGTACAGGTCATATCTCCCACAGTCCTGTATCGTACTTTCCGGCGGCTGATCCTGTCTGTCGCATCCAACTGGATAAAATCCGAAACAGCTACCAATTGCCCTTCATGTTCAAGCACCTCCCTTTCATGTGAGAAGTAGATAGATGGGAGTGCTATATTTTCACGCCGGATATAATTCCATATATCCAGTTCGGTCCAGTTACTGATCGGGAAAACCCGAACATTTTCACCAGCCTGTATCCGACCATTATAAGTATTCCATAATTCGGGGCGTTGTCGCTTGGGATCCCACTGACCAAATTCATCCCGCACAGAAAATATTCTTTCTTTAGCCCTTGCTTTTTCTTCATCCCGACGTGCGCCGCCGATACAGGCATCAAATTTGAATTCACTGATTGTATCCAGCAGTGTATAGGTCTGCAGGGCATTTCGGCTGGCGAACTTGCCACGAGGTTCCGTTAGTCCGTGCAAACGGATGGAATCTTCCACCTTCCTGACAATTAATTTTTCACCGATACGTTCAGCCAGTTCATCCCGGAAGGACAATGCTTCGGGGAAATTGTGACCGGTATCGATATGCACCAGGGGAAAAGGGAAACGACCGGGCCGAAAGGCTTTCAGGGCCAGGTGGACAAGTGTGATGGAATCCTTGCCGCCACTGAATAACAGGGCCGGTTTTTCAAACTGCCCCGCTACTTCCCGGAAGATATGTATGGCCTCCGACTCCAATTGTTCCAGGTGATCCAACTGGTAATTTTCATGATTTCGCATATACGCTCGCTTATCCTTTATGAATGCTGGTGCACATGCAGCCCGCATTCTTTTTTACTGTTTTCTTCCCACCACCACCGGCCAGCCCTGAAATCCTCACCCGGCTGTATCGCCCGGGTACAGGGCGCACAGCCAATACTCACAAATCCGCGATCATGGAGGGGATTATAGGGAATATTTTCCCGCTCTACCATGGTGCGCACTTCCTCGCCCGACCAATTCAAAAGCGGGTGAAACTTCAGAATATGATGCTGTGCATCCCATTCAACCGTTGTCAGACCCTGCCGCTCAGGGGAATGTGCTGCCCGTAAACCGGTAACCCATACCGACTGTCCCTGTAATGCTTTCTGCAAAGGGGCCACTTTCCGGATATGACAGCAGGACTTTCGTAATTCAGGACTCCGGTAAAAGGCATTGGGCCCCTCTTTCCCCACAAAATCAGCCAGTTGCTCAGCATCGGGGTACCAGGCCTCAATCGGTGCGCGGTATTTTTCAACAGTCTGACTCCACAAGGTGTAGGTTTCGGGAAATAAACGTCCGGTATCCAGTGTGAATATTTTGATCGGTATCTGATTCGACCGGATCATGTGGGTAATACACTGGTCTTCGATCCCAAAACTGGTGGAGAAAACAATCTTGCCCGGAAAAGCATCTGCCAGCAATTGCAAAGCATCCGCAGCAGGAATTCCTTGCAGTTGCGTTGTGATCGCTGCTATACCGAATGTGTCTGTTTTTTGCATACGCTACTTTCCTGAACGGAACCCAATTACGATGATAATAATGCGGGTAATCAGTCTACTAAAATGATAGGCAAATATAGTCCATCATTTCTATAGGGAATTAATTTTCTGCAAAAAATCTGCAAAAATAAGGTTCACAAATGACCGTTAGGTTTCTGAAAACGGATACAAGTAACAGCGAAATCGGTTGCGCAATCAGCGATCTGTTCGAAAAGGGATAGCTGGCAGCCCTTCGGTATTATAGAGATTCACGTGGGGTACATTTTCCCAACCGAATCTCACTTCCGCTGCCTGCCTCACTTTTGGACTGGTGAGTATCACAGCATTGTGGCTGATACGCGCCTGAGCGGGATAGAATCTATGATCCAGACCGGCTAGTTGGAATCCGGACAGAACGCTGTCACCATTTTTTAATGTCAGCCCATTATGTGCGTGGTCAAAAACTATCCGCGCTTCATTACCCGTTATGATCATTTTCCGGTACGCTGGTCCGGAGTATTCAATATGCGCGCGGTAAGCAAGCGCCCTTGCAGCAATGGCGAGGCGCTGTCCGACAGGTTGTTTATGGGCTGGATGGATGTCTGCGGAATCACCACAATCCGTTGTAACGATCAGTGCGGTTCGGGGTACATCTCGCACGACATCCCACTGCGCTTCACGCAATTGCGGCGACATGTCCTTGTGCGGCGCAATCTGCACAATCAGGAAAGGAAATTTCCCGCTATGCCACTCATCACGCCAATTATTGATCAATGTCGTTAGCAGACTGGCATAAACACCCGCCCGGCTATTATTCGACTCCCCCTGGTACCAGCACACCCCTTTGATTGCATACGGTATGAGCGGGTGGATCATGGCATTGTACAAGCCACCGATCATGTGTCCTTTTTGCGGGTCGGCCGGCGGGGCCGGCCTTTTGGGTAAGGGCAGGCTATCAGCCACTGCCTTGGCAGAATCTTCCAAAAACTGCCGGTATAACGGAATCGCTTCCTGACTGTATTGTGCCAGCTTGTCCGGGTATTCTCGTACAGCTTTATCATAAGCCGATACAAGTTCCTGCAACTGCGGATTACTATTCAATGCTTCGCGGTTGGTCCAGTGTTCAGCAGGCGTACCGCCATAAGCGGCAAATAGAATCCCCACTGGTATTTTAATTTCATTATACAGGTCGCGGGCGAAGAAATAAGCTACTGCCGAAAAATCGGGAACCGTTTCCGGACTGCATACCTGCCAACTGCCATTGGCATCTGTCTGCATTTCCGCAGCATAACGTTCTGGTACAGCATACTGTCGTAATGCAGGATAATTGGCCTGCTGTACTTCCTGTTCCCAGTTTACAATCGGTTTTTGTGGAGGACGAGGGCCTAACTGCCGCTCCATATTGGATTGCCCGCTGCAAAGCCATACCTCTCCAACCATCACATCCTGGATGGTAATCGTGGTGTCTTTACTCACGATGTTCATGACATAAGGGCCGCCGGCTTCCAGTGGACGAAGATTCACCATCCAAACCCCATCCCGGGTTTTTGTTTCAACTGTTT
>CAZAOR010000006.1:0-2520 GCA_964486805.1 uncultured Sediminibacterium sp.
ACAATCGCCTGTTTGTCAACCTTCGCCCTTTGTCCAGTTATTGTGCACAAATGGCCGGATATTGCAAGAGTCTTGGACGACGCTTGGATGCTAATCCATAGAGCGATGGTCAAAGCAGGTCTAGGCCAACCATAAGATACGTGGGTGCTCACCACATTATTTGGTGATCGCTGGCGAATGAGCCTGGCAATTGCTTGCCTTGAAACCGTAATTCCGCCTCAACTCGTCACCGGCTTTGTAACTTAATATATATTTTGTACGCAATACGTTTGAAAGCCACAGAATTTGGCACCAACATCACATATATTCTGTACAGAAAGGCCTAACACACATCACATGCAACGTAGATTTGTCGTCAACAAGTCGTCAGAGGGAAGCGGGACGCATAGATCGCGAAATAATCCTAGAAGTCGTCATTAGAGTCGTAAAAGTCGTTGCTGGAGTCGTAACGGTCATGAGAATCAGATAGTTCCATAATTGTCTGGATCGTCGCAATGCCACTTGCCGTATTCGGTGTGACCTATGCGAGTGCCGCCCTGTTCGCCAAGATTTGCTGCATCACCATCAAGCGGTAGTCGTTGGCTTGAGTGCGGGTATCTTCTTCCCCTCGGACAGAGTGGCCAAGGACTTCGCTGGTGAGGCAATAGATAAGGCAAAGGAGCAGCTTGATTGAGTGAATGGCTTACCGTGTCCAATATTCAACGAGCTCTCCAACAAAGATTTCAATCTCTGGTGCATCCGACGACATGAGGTCGACAAGGTTTTCATAAAATTCAACATAGTTGAAGACGTGAGGCCCCTTGGCGGCAAAGGAGAGCTGGGATGACAACGCAAAATGAACCTAGTCAAACGTGATAATCAGCTAACTGTAACGAAAGTCAGGGGTTACTCACGGTTACCGATTCCATGTCATGGATTATAGCAACGCAGCGCCCATTCCGCGAGCTCGAGTCGCTAACAGAGGCGGGACCGCTGAAGATGGCGCGTGCCGCCTAAGATCATGTCAGTGAGTCTAAACAACAGTGGACAAGAACAGGACGTACTTTAATCAGTAAGGAATTCCTAAGAAACCCATCCAACAAATTCTCCGTGTCAGCAGAATCGTTCTCGTACATGAATGGCGCCCATTCCCCTGGGCCCACAATGCGGATCCCGTCCCGAAGGTTACGCTTCGTCCTTACAAAGCATAAGTAAAAAGAAAATGGCACAAAAACGAAAACAGACTCAGCGTCGTTCCAGTTGAGAGCTAATGGAGTCAAGAGGCGACCCGTAATATCGTTGTGGAATCCCAACGAGCCTTTCCTCACCCCAGCGAGGGACGGCAGAAGCTCGCCAGTCACGAGCTTCTTTACCCTGAGGATATCTTCCCCACGGGCGCTGTCCCTCGCCTTTTTCAACTGGCAGTTTCACCACGTCAGTCTAACATTCCATATAAATGATAAGATGGGGACTTGCCTGTTTGGCTAACCCGGAAATGTTCAAGTCCGGATCGTCAAGAAGAGGGATGAGGTCGGGATCGTGAGCCCGTAATTCTTCATACAGCTCATAACAGCGCTCCATTCTGTGCATCAAAGCGTGGCTATCAGTGCTACGGACTGCAATCAGTGTCAACAAATACTTACTGAACATCGATGTACGGTCTGTTTGGGTGTCGAGCACGGCCATAGCGAATGATATCAGCAAAGTCTGTGAAGGGATCAACGATACGGCACCAATGGCGTGCGCGCGTAGTGTCAATCAGAGGGACGGGCGCTTCCCTCTTCCTAGTGACATGCAAAATGAGCCAAAAAATAGCGAGGTGTAAGAGAAAAACACACCTATCCTTCCGAAGCCGGTTGCTTTCTTGAGCGCGCTGAGGCGAGGCTGACCTAGAGCGGCTACGTGAGGGGCGATACTCAGCCGCAGGATGACGATCGGCCGTGCGGCCACGAGGGGATGGAGTCGGGGAGTCGGAAAGGGGAGTGAAAGTCTTGCGCGCCATGGGGTTGAGTACGACAGGAAGAGTGAGAGGAAGACGTCAACAACAAGCGGGGTGGCAGTAAGAGTTCAAGATGAACTTGTTTGTTGATCAAAACATACGGCCTTTTATATGTTCCAGGGTCGGATATTCCCGGCGCGTCAAGACGCGTCTTGTGGGCACGTGATCGCGAAATCCTGGTATTTTTGAGGTGCACGGACCACTGCGCAGCCGGCTTCTGGACGGCAGGCATCAGGATTATTCAACCAAGCAAGTGATCAAGGTCACGAGCCTAGAGTAAATACGTCATCATCGGCGCGGCGGCGTTCCTTCTTTGGTTAACTCACCATCTAATCGCAATCCTCATCCCACGACTGATCTTCATCGTCTCCCTCATCATTTGGATCATCTTCAGGGTTGTGACTGTCAATTCCCATCAGAAAATCGTCAATCTGATCTCTGTGTCCTTCAGTCTCATCCAAATCTGCTCCTGGCATAATAATCTCATTGGTATCGCCACTAATATCACATATGAGTGCACATATTCACCAATATACATTCGA
>CAZAOR010000007.1:0-6195 GCA_964486805.1 uncultured Sediminibacterium sp.
GAAGATAAGAAACACCCCGCCCGGCACAGTAATATGATACTCGAACATAATTTTTTGCAGGCGTTCAATTACATCCTGTATAGAGCTTTCGCTTACATCCAGGTATGCATAATCTTCAATCATATCGTTCAGGTCGTACACAAACTGGCGCATGTCGGTTATGTTATCTTCTACTGCCAGCTTGCGCATCTGGTTGGCCATTTCGCGGGCATCATGCCTGCTCATAGCAATAAAAATGCCAGCAAATGCGTATTTGTCTTTCTTCATTAACTGGCCCACCATGCCAAAGTCGAGCAAAATAATACGGCCCGACTCATCAACCAATATATTACCAGGATGCGGGTCGCCATGAAAATACCCATACTCAAAAATCTGCGACAGGTATATATCCATCCCACGCTCTACAATACGGGCGGGGCTTAGCCCCCATTCTTTAAGCTGCTTAACGTCGGTAATTTTGCAGCCTTTCATAAACTCCATTATCAGCACCTTATTGGTAGAGTATTCGCGGTAAGCGCGGGGTACGTAAAAATCGCCGCGCGATTTATAAGTTGACCTGAACCGGTCAATATTCCGGGCCTCATTCAGGTAGTCCAGTTCTTTGGTTATAGCACGGTCAAAAACCCTCACTACTTCTTCGGCATTCAAAACACCCTGCTTTTTTAAATATCGGTCGGCACGCTTTACGGCTTCTTTTATAATACCGAGGTCAAGAGCAATGGTTTCGGCCACATCAGGGCGCTGAACTTTTACCACTACATCTTCGCCTGTTTTTAGCCGGGCCTTATGCACCTGGCCTATCGAGGCCGAGGCCATGGGTTTTTCGTTAAACTCCTCGAAAATATCATCCAGCTTTTTACCTGTTTCGCGCTCCACTATCACCTTCACTTCGGTAAACGGAAAAGGGGGCACCCTATCCTGTAATTTCTCAAATTCCTTAACCAGTGCTTCGGGTATAATATCTGGACGGTTACTTAATACCTGTGCCAGTTTTATAAAAGTGGGCCCCAACTCTTCGGCAGCCATACGTATCCGTTCCCAGCGGGTATACTCCATTACCGGCTTATCATCGCGCAGCCATTTTATGCGCATGCTTTCGGTAACCAGGTTTCGTAATGTTGAATTGGCTATTATATCCTCAAATCCATACTTAATGAAAATACCAAGTATTTCACGGGTTCGGTTAATGTTACGGAAGGTCTGGTTGAGAATCATTCAGGATTTAAATGTAAAAAGTATAACGTAAAATTTATCATAGGTAACAAGGTTTTTGAATATTGCCAACAAGCAGGCAATAAACCCGAAACGCTAATCGCTGGCTACACACCGCCGTACACAACAAAAAATGCCACCGCAACGGGTGGCATTTTTCCGAATTTCCAACTAAAACCTGTTAGGCTTCGCTTGTATTTTCAGTTGCAGCTGGGGTAGTTGCCTGGGCAACAGGTTTAGCAGCTACTTTTTTATTACTAGGCTTTTTTTTTGCAGCTTTTTTAGCGGCTGGTTTAGCAGCAGCTTTAGGGGCTGGCTTGGCAGCGCCGCCTTTTTTTACGGTTAACTGGCCTTCAAGCTTCTCAATTCTTTTTTGCAGCTTGCTTACTTCAGAGCTTGTAACTTTTACAAACTTATGAACGGCTTCGTTGTACTTAGCTTCGATTTCGGGCCTGCGGGCTTCTACTTTCTTAATAGCATCGGCTACTATTTTCTTGCCGTCAGCTTCGCTTACTTTGCCTTTTTTTACTAATTCGTTTACCGATTTCTGAACTACCTCTGCAGTGTGTGCAGCTAGTCCTACGCCTGAGTAGAAATACTTCTTCAGGTTTTCTTGAAGGTTGTTGGTTGCCATGTTAAACATGTTTTTAATTGGTTAAATAATGATTGATGCGTGGGTTTAATCAGATTTGATGCCAGATTATTTTTTCGCGCTACAAAAATATGGTGTTTGGTTAATTAAATCCATAATTTTTATTAAATCAATGCAAATAAAACACAGTCGGGGCGCGGGTTTCACGACTTTAATCATGCCTCAAAAAGATTTTTCATGATTAATTTCAGGCTTGTCATATCGGGAAATAATGACAGAACGAAATGTCCGATGCCCTTATTTTGCCTGCATATTTGTCACCTTTGCTTCGCTTTATTCAACTTATTTTTCTTAATTCACTTATACAAATTATTGTTTGAGCTAAACACTTTGCCATGCTAAAGCCACTGGAGTATCTATACATAGTTGTTGGTATTATTGAAGTATTTGCCGAGGCCACTCAAAACGAAATACTGCGCTTTTTTTCGAAGCCCCTGCTTATGATTGTGCTGCTTATATTCTACTTTCAGTCGGTAGCAGGCAACTGGAACAAGGTGCATAAATACCTGGCAGCTTCGCTGGCATTTTCGTGGCTGGGCGATGTAGCCCTTATGTTTGTTCCCCGCAACCCGGATGATACCCAGGTAATGGGCCTGCCTAAAAACCCAAACTTCTTTTTAGTAGGCCTGGCAGGTTTTTTAGTGGCACACATGTTATATGCCATTGCTTTTGGCCGGGTTAGCGATAAAACCCAGCCTCCGGTACTAAAACGAAAATTCTGGGTTGCCGCACCATTGGCTATTTACATGCTTGTTTTGCTATACTACTTGGTACCGGCCATTGGCGGCAACGAGCTTACCAAGCCATTTTTAGGCCCGGTAATTATATACTCAGCAGCTATTGCAACCATGGTAACCTTTGCCCTTAACCGTTATGCAAGGGTAAACGATACAAGTTTTGTGCTTGTTTTTGGCGGCGCGCTGTTATTTATGCTTTCCGATTCTATTATTGCCGTTAGCAAGTTTATATACCCCTTTCCCACTGCAGGTATCTTTATTATGGTGTTGTATATAGTTGCGCAGTATTTAATAGCTAAAGGGGCTTTACAGCAATTTAAAGCCAGTTAACCCCCGCCTTTAAAGCCAATACTTCAGTTATTAGGCGCCTTTCGGTTATCAGGGCGTCCAATCCAACTGTAACAATCGTGGTTTGGGTGTATGATTAACACAATATTTAAGCCGTTTTTCCGTCTGTTACAAGGCATTTTACGGCAAAGGGGGTGTTTTTTGTAAATAACATTAAAATACCCGCAACAATACCTTGCTTTTTGATGTTAAACGCATTAGATTGATGAAAAGAGCGGAATTTTTATAATTTCGCGTTTCGCTTAAAGCAAATCATATTACAGTTTATAATATAAAACACGGAGGCAGATAAATGAGACAGTTAAAAATCTCCAAGTCGATTACCAACCGCGAAAGCCAGAGTATTGAAAAATACCTGCAGGAAATAGGTAAGGAAGACCTTTTAACACCTGAAGAGGAAGTGGAGTTGGCCAGGAGAATACGCGCCGGAGACCAAACAGCACTCGAAAAGTTAACCAGGGCCAACCTGCGTTTTGTGGTTTCGGTAGCAAAACAATATCAAAACAACTCGCTTTCGCTAAACGACCTGATTAACGAAGGAAACCTTGGGCTGGTAAAAGCTGCTCAAAAGTTTGACGAAACCCGTGGTTTTAAGTTCATTTCGTACGCCGTATGGTGGATTCGCCAAAGTATTATACAGGCTTTGGCCGAGCATAGCCGTATGGTGCGCCTGCCCTTAAACAAGGTGGGTTCGCTAACCAAAATAAACAAGGTATTCAGCGAACTGGAGCAAAAGTACCAGCGCGAACCAACCCCCGAAGAGGTTGCTATGGTGCTTGATATTACCGTTGAAGAGGTTGAAGCAACTTTAGGTATTTCGGCACGCCACGTATCTATGGATGCTCCGTTTACCGACGGCGAATCGAATGCGTTGATTGATGTACTGGAAAACTTTAACGCCGAGCAAACCGATAAACACCTTGACTATAAAGATTCGTTAAGAATTGAAACCGAAAGAACCCTGGCTTCATTAACCGAAAGGGAACGTGAGGTAATAAAACTGTTCTTTGGTATCGGTGTTGAGCATCCTATGACTTTGGAAGATATAGGCGAGCAATTAGGTATTACCCGCGAACGTATCCGCCAGATTAAGGATAAAGCCATTACCAAACTGCGTTCACAATCGCGCAGCAAAGCTTTAAAGGCATACTTAGGGCAATAAATACCACTTTATAAAAAACTCAAAAACCCATCCGATCGTATCGGGTGGGTTTTTTAATTCCCGCTAAAACACACCCAATTTACAGCCTACTGTTATAATCAAAATAAGCCAGGTGTTCTGTAACAATATGCTACTTAAATTCATCCCTAAACATTATATTCGTTTTAACCGAATTTTTGGTACTTAGTGAAGCCCATTCAAATACTTATTGTCGAAAACGAGTCGTTGGTAGCAATGGACATGACTGAAATGCTAAAACAGCTCGGCTATACTGTTTTACCCGCCGCTTATTCATACAACGAGGCCATTGACCTTTTAGAAGCCGAAAAGCCCGATCTTGTTTTGGCTGATATTAACCTGGGCAGCGGAAAAACCGGCATAGACCTGGCCCAACTGGTGCGCGACAGGTACCACATTCCGCTTATTTTTATTTCCTCGCACTCCGATAAAAACACGGTAGCACTGGCCGCAGCCGCCCAGCCTAACGGCTACTTAATTAAGCCTTTTACCGAAGATGACCTGTTTACAAGCATCGAAGTGGCATTGGCCAACTTTTCGGGAGATAAAAACAATAAACCGGTTAATGGCATACAGGTAAACGAAAGCTTATTTGTAAAGGCCGATACGCACTTTGTAAAGGTAAATGTTGCCGATATTCTGTGGCTCGAAAGCGACCATAACTACCTATACATTGTTACCGAAAAGGATAAACACATTGTAAGGTCGAATTTTAAAGATTTCCTCGTCAACTTACCGGTGGCTTTGTTTATGCAGGTACACAAATCATACATCGTTAATCTGAAAAAAATAGACTCCTTTTCGCATTCCGAAGTAGTTATTGGCAAACACAACATTCCTCTTAGCCGCAACTTTAAAGACGAACTGTTTGAACTAATGAAACGGGTGCAATGAGCCGTTTGCCTGCCTGTTGTAACCTTTATTTTGCGCTTTGTACCACGTATGTGGCAATGTTGTGCGGTTGCACCACATTCGTATACGGCAAATTATATCGTTTTACATGCTAAGCAGCGTATTATCTTTTTTATACAGGCAACTGCTGCGCCCTGCCGGGGTGTGGTTAATGCTGCTTTTGCCCCATTGTACCGCTGCAAAACCAACCGACGATGACAGCCTGCGTACTTTGCTTGCAAATGCGGCTACCGATAGCGCCCGCGCCCGCTTAAGCGGACAATTGGCCTGGCAGCTAAAATTTATTAATAACAATGCCGCCTGGAAACTGGCCGCCGATGAAATAAAATATGCCGGTACCGACCCGCTTAGCCTTGCCGACGCATACCGCACCCAGGCATTAATAAAAGTAATTGAAAATAAAATACCCGAGGGGTTAAGTATATACAGGCTTAGCATTGAAAATGCCCGTAAAGCACACAGTTATTATTACGAAGCATCGTGCCTTAGCCTGATTGCAGGTATGTACCAGGATATGGGCGACTACGACCAGGCTTTGCGCAACTATTTTGATGGATTAAAAGTGGCCCTGCAAGGTAATAATGCCGCTATGACAGGCACCCTGTATAATAACATAGCCTCGGTGTATACCGAAGCGCAGCGCAGCCCCGAACTTGCCCTGCAATTTTACAGGCTGGCATTACAACAGGCCCTGGCATTAAATAACAGCGCATTTGCCGGGCTGATTACAGGTAATATGGCCAGCGAATACATCAGGGCGGGTAAAAAAGACTCGGCGGGCATAATGATAAAGGCCGCTATGGATTACGCGCGGCAAAGTAACTCCAGGGGCTATGAGTACGCATCGTCGTTAGCTAATATAGGCGGTATAAACCTGCAGCTTAACCACTTTGCAGAAGCCGAAAAGAACCTTACAGAATCTATTGCCATACTCGATAGCCTGAAGCGCCCGATAAACGTGCTGGACCCCTTGTCGGTTTTATGCCGGTTGTATGTGCAACAAAATAACATGCCGCGTGCCGCCGCGCTGGGCAACCGCTTGCTTAATACCGCCCTGCAATATCATACCAAAGCATACATACGCGATGGCTACAAAATACTAAGCGATATTGCTCACCGGCAAAAAAACGAGGCCGCAGCCCTGCAGTATTATG
>CAZAOR010000008.1:0-3407 GCA_964486805.1 uncultured Sediminibacterium sp.
ATTACGGGTTTACGAAGGAAGCAGGTGAGCGGCTGGCTTTGCAGGAGCAACCGGAATCCGTTGTTATCCGAACATCCTGGGTATATAGTCCGCATGGCAAGAATTTTGTGAAGACCATGTTGCATCTTATGCGGGAAAAACCGGCTTTGAAAGTCGTTAGCGATCAGCTCGGCTGTCCCACCTATGCCCGGGATCTGGCCGAAGCCATTATGCAGGTGATCCAAGCCTTGGATGCGGGAAACCGGCATTTCGGCCTGTATCATTTCAGTAATGCCGGCATCACAAGCTGGTATGATTTTGCCTGTGCCATCCGGGATACAGCCGGGTTAAGCTGTTCGGTGATCCCGATTACAACGGATGAGTATCCAACACCTGCCAAGCGCCCGGGCTATTCGGTGATGGATACTTCCAGGATCACACGTGATTACGGTATTTCCATGTTACCATGGCAGGAATCCTTACAGAAATGCCTCCTTGCATTGTTGTAACGGCCTGAACCGGTATCCTCCTTTCCAAAGATTTGCTCCAGCCAGAAATGAATTCCCTGCCCATTCATTTATCGACAGATACGGGCAGGTGTGTACTGACAGCAATCCTGTTCCAGGCATTGATCAGCATGGCAGCAAGAATAATATCTGCAACACCTTCCTCTCCGAAATATCCCATAGCTTCCTGGTAAACCTGGTCGGAAACACCGTTGGTATGAATCAGGGTGACTTCTTCCGTGAGCGATAACAAGGTTTTTTCTTCTGCTGTAAACAAATCGGTTTCCCGCCAGGCGCTGAGTAAAACGATCCGTTGCATGCTTTCCCCTGCCTGCAATGCTTCACTTGTATGCATATTCAGGCAAAATGCACAGTGATTGAGTTGTGATGCCCGTAACTTGATGAGGTTTTTTTGTGGATGGGAGAGCGTGGATTTGACCAGAACAGTCGATAAATTATACAGCGCTTTGTACACATCGGGTCTTTTTTCCTGGATATTAACTCTTTGTTCCATAGTAAATGATTTAATGGAACAAAGCTAGCTGTCACCCAGGAGCCGGTTCTTAAACTGGTTTAAGATCGTTTGCGACTGCGTATTTCACTCAGGTATTCGGGAGTGAAACCGAGAAACGAGGCTAAGAGGTATTGGGGAACACGCTGCACAAAAGCAGGATAAGCTTCTTCAAACCTCCGGTACAGTTCTTCACCCGACAGTTCCTGCATGATCCGCATCCGGTATTGAGCGGCAGCATGCGCCCGCTGGTGGATGAGCCGGAAATATTTTTCCATCCCGGGAAATTTTTCCAGCAATTCCTCCTGCGCGGAATAACCCAACGCCAATAAATGGGATGGTAATACGCTCTGGATAAAAAATCCGGCTGACTGTCTTGTCGCGTAAGATTGGTAATCAGCCATCCACCAGTTCTCCATAGCAAAATCAATGGTTTGTTCGGTGCCTTTCTCAGTTATATAAAATAAACGCAGGCAACCATTTAGGACGAAGTAATGATGCTGACAAATCTGTCCCTCCTGTAACAAATTATACTTTTTTGGAACGTTTATTGGCGTAAAATAGGAAAGTATTGATCCAAAGTCCGCCGGATCGATGCGGATAAAACGGGAAATATGCTGCTGTAATATTACTGACATCAGTAAACGAAACTAAGATTAATGCGAAAACCCAAATGAGAAATAAGCAAGGCCACAGGATTAACCATTTCGATGATCTTTTAGCAAGGTCAGTTTAAATGGGCCTGGGCTTCCGGAAATACTGGTAGATCCAAAACGGGGCAGCAAACAGCAGATACACCAACAGTCCTTTCCCATTAGCATAAATGTCTTCCGGGTCAAATCGGCCATGTATATGGGAGTGGGTAATGCGATTGGCAGCCTGTTGCAGGTATTCGATCAGTATGCCGAACAAAAACAAACCGGGCAGGATTATCCACTGTCTTTTGCGGAACAGGAAATTTAAAAATACGGCAGCGAGGAAATAAAAAGTCCCGTGCAGTAATTTATCGTGTCCCCGAAGCGGCTTGGGTATCTTGATGAGGAAACCATAAACCGATGCCAAAAAACAGCATAGCAGGATCAGTATTTTGTAGGAAAAACGCATATACCTGGGAGCGCATTAGACAGTCTAAATATAGTTGTTTGTACCGGGGCTGAGCTAAATCATTTATCCTTCCTTAACTTACCAGGATATTAACAGGTAAAAGGAGTTTATTGAATATATTTGAAGAACAATACCCCCATAATTTTTTATAGATGGCTGGCGATACTTTACACCTGAATACCAGGGCGAAAGACAAAAATTCATTTGATGTTATTATTGTAGGATCCGGGATCAGCGGTGGCTGGGCTGCCAAAGAACTCTGTGAAAATGGACTGAAGGTTTTGTTGCTCGAGCGGGGCAGAAACAGTGAGCATCCGGTATATCCTACTGCCAACCTGGCTCCCTGGGAATTCCCGCATCGAATCAACTTGTCGCAGGCTGATAAAAAAGAGCATGCTGTTCAAAGCCGACATTTCTCCTATCGGGAAGACAATAAGCATTTTTACATTAATGATGCGGAAAACCCCTACGAGGAAGTGCACCGTTTCGACTGGGTGAGGGGTGATATTGTTGGTGGCAGGTCTTTGCTTTGGGGTCGCGCCTGTTATCGGTGGAGTGACCATGAGTTTGAAGCGAACCTGCGGGATGGACATGGGGTGGACTGGCCGATCCGCTACAAAGATATTGCGCCCTGGTACGATTATGTAGAAAATTTCATAGGTGTCAGCGGTAACAAGGATGGGATTGATATCGTGCCGGATGGGCAATTCCAACCTCCATTTGAGATGAATTGCGTAGAGAAGGATTTCAAAAAGCGGCTAGAATCAAAATACCCTGACCGACATGTCATTATTGGCCGTACAGCTAATCTGACAGAACCAGTTCATGGCCGCACTCAATGTCAGTTGCGTAATCTTTGCCATCGCGGATGCCCGTTCGGGGCTTATTTCAGTACCAATGCCAGCACCCTGCCTGCGGCAATTGCTACAGGTAATCTCACCATCCGACCGCATTCCCTGGTGGTACAAGTGATGTATGACGAAGTGCACCATAGGGCCAGCGGGGTAGAGATCATTGACACCGAAACAAAATTGACAGAGCAGTATTTTGCACAGGTTGTTTTTTTGAATGCATCAACGGTAGCTACGGCAGCAATCCTGCTTCGTTCCCAATCGGCCCGTTTTCCGAATGGCCTGGGCAATGACAGTGACCAGGTAGGGCGTAACCTCATGGATCATCACAAAGGGATATCTATCACAGCAACGGTGGAAGGCTTTGAAGATAAATACTATTATGGCCGCAGGCCTAATCCCCTTTATATTCCCAAGTTCCGCAATGTAAAAGATGATCATACGCCAGCTTTTTTG
>CAZAOR010000009.1:0-3434 GCA_964486805.1 uncultured Sediminibacterium sp.
GCAACTGGCAATCGATGCCTTCGGCCCTATCGCAGATAATGCCGGCGGGATCGCTGAAATGAGTGAATTACCCAAAGAAGTGCGTGAAAAGACCGATATACTTGATGCCGTAGGTAATACAACCGCCGCTACCGGTAAGGGTTTTGCCATCGCTTCTGCCGCTTTGACCGCCCTTGCCCTGTTTGCCGCGTTTGTAGGCATAGCCGGTATCAAAGGCATCGATATATACCATGCGGATGTATTAGCCGGATTATTCCTGGGTGGTATGATCCCCTATATCTTCTCTGCGCTTGCCATACGCGCTGTAGGGCAGGCTGCGATGGCGATGGTGGAAGAAGTGCGCCGCCAGTTCCGCAGTATCGCAGGTATCATGGAAGGTACCGGCAAACCGGAGTATGATAAATGCGTGGCCATTTCCACAGAAGCATCTCTGAAAAAGATGATGCTGCCGGGCGCTATTGCCATTCTGTCTCCCCTCGTGATCGGTTTTATTTTTGGCCCGGAAGTATTGGGAGGTTTCCTCGCAGGCGCTACTGTAAGCGGTGTACTGATGGGTATGTTCCAGAACAATGCCGGCGGCGCCTGGGATAATGCCAAGAAATCTTTCGAATCAGGCGTTGATATCAACGGTGAGATGTTCTATAAAAAATCAGATCCGCACAAGGCTTCCGTAACAGGTGATACCGTAGGTGATCCTTTTAAAGACACATCGGGGCCTTCGATGAATATCCTGATCAAGCTGATGTCTATCGTGTCGCTCGTGATAGCGCCGACCCTCGCGCAAATACATAAATCATCCGATGCAACTGCCCTCAAAAACCAGGTTAAAACAGCAGTGACTGCCAATGCCAAGGCACAGCCAGCCACCGGCACAGCTACGGTGAGCCTGCCCTGATTGACCAATGCTTAAAATATCCGGAGCCGTCCCTGCCAGGGGCGGCTTTTTTGTTCGCAGACCCAGCCATTCGCATCATTGACACGACGATTGATAGGGATCGGCGCTACCCCTCCCAGATCTCCCCTTCGCTCCGGTATTGACCATTCACTTCTCACCCCCCCGCCACTCAGATGCCTCCACGGCCGTTTAACGAAATTTTATTTTGTCTCCTACCCCTGCTTTCGTAAATTGCTTACGAATAAAATCGTAGCAAGTATGACGGCGAAACAGATCAAACCCACGGAAAGTGAACTGGAGATTCTCAGAATCTTGTGGGACAAAGGCAATGCCACCGTTCGGGAAGTACACGAAGTGCTGAGTGAACACAAGGAATCCGGTTATACGACCACCCTCAAACTCCTGCAGATCATGCATGAAAAAGGCATTGTGAAAAGAGATGACAGCAGCAAAACACATATTTACCGGGCCAATATCAGCCGGGAAAACACCCAGCAGCAATTGGTGGGTAAAATGATTCACTCCCTGTTCGGCGGTTCCTCTACCCGGCTGGTGATGCAGGCCCTGGGTAACCAGGCGCCGAATCAGGAGGAACTGGAACAGATTCAGCAATTGTTAGACTCCCTGAAAAAACAGTAAATCATGCCGCAACTGTTCCCGGCCAGTTTTCTGCAGGCCCTTGGATATGCCATCGCCAACAGTCTCTGGCAAACTGCCCTGATCTGGTTATTATACCAAAGTATTACCGGCCTCGGCCGTTTCAAAGCGGCTACCCGTTACCGGCTGGCCGTACTGGCACAGTTGCTTTCTTTTGCCTGGTTCCTCCTGACCGTACAATTTTATTACCGGCAGATCCTGGAAGCCTGGCATCAAACCTCCGGACTGAGCAATGCCTTATCAGCCGTACTGCCACAAGGAACAGATACCGGCAGCCGCATCCTCCATTGGATGATCCAGGGTGAATTGCTCCTGCCCTACCTGTCCCTGGCTTATCTTTTCCTGCTCCTGGTACTGGGCATTCGCTGGATGCTGGGATACCGGGAGGTACAGGTACTCCGCCAGGAGGGGCTCCGGAAAATGCCGGGTGAATGGCGCATCTTCGTCCGGGACCTGGCCGAACGCCTGGGTATCAAAACCAAGGTGCAGGTCTTTCTCTCTGAAAAAACGGGATCTCCCCTCACGCTGGGTTTCCTGAAACCGGTGATCCTGATTCCGCTTGCCAGTATCAACCACCTGAGCACCGCGCAAATGGAAGCCGTATTGCTGCATGAACTGGCACATATCCGGCGTTTTGATTACCTCGTGAATATGCTGCTTTCGGTGGTGGAGATCGCTCTCTTCTTCAATCCATTTACCCAAATGCTGCGTAAAACCGTGGGCAAGGAAAGAGAAAACAGTTGTGATGACTGGGTACTCCAGTTCCAGTATAATGCAGCGGATTATGCGGAAGCCCTGTACAAGATCGCAGCCCTGCCTGCTGCGCCCGTCCTGGCCATGGCAGCGGCGGGAAGAAAAAATGAATTACTGAAAAGGATCCAGCGCATCGTATTGCAACAGGATAACCGTTTCAGCTATCGCCGCCAACTGACGGCGTTTTTTCTCATGACCCTGATGCTGAGTACGGTTGCCTGGCTCAATCCCATCGCGGCGCCAGCCTTCCTGCCTGCCAGCCAGGCCCGCAATACCGCCGGCCAGTTGAAAGCCAATGCATCTGCTTCCTATACGCTGGAACCTATGTCCCTGCGGGTAGAGAATCCCTTGTTCAATCCGGTTTATTATTTCTCCAGGCCTTTACAGGAAGCTTTGCAAAAGAAAACCAAGCGGGAGAAACCAGCCGTCCAGGATATGACCACGCCATCCGCGCCGGAAGCGCCCAGTGTAGCCAGGGAACAAATCCCTGCCGGATTTGCCCCATTGGTAACGGGTGCCCTGGCCCTGGCTGCGGATGCTTTACAAAAAGAACAACCTGACCTGGATCGGGAATTGCAGGGACTGAACCAGGCACAAAAGGATATCGCCGGGCAGTTGGCCAAATTTGATACGGCCCTCCTGGGGATGCAGGTGAAAAAACAAGTTGCCGAAGCCCTGGATCAATCCATGCATAAATTAGACCAGCGCCTGAACAGCGCCCGCCGTAACTGGGAAAAAGCCCGGGAAGCCGGTTTTGCCCGCCTGGATGCCGAGCGCAGGAAAATAAATGCACACCAAAAAATGATCCAGGCAAAGGCGAAGACCTGGGATCAGATTTGGAAAAATGCAGACTGGGAAAAAATAGCACCAGCCCTCCTCTCTTTACAACATACCGGCGGCCCCTTCGTGCAGGAAGTGAATGTGCAGGAGCAGGCCATACCGGATGCCGGACAAGTACAACTGGCCTGTTTACTGCTGCAGAAAATGGCACTGGAAGCAGCAGTTGCCAACATGAGTGAGATAAGCGAGACAGATACGGCAGAAGCGGACGATATGGATACGAACAGCCATACCAACAGCAACACGGCAGTGGCCATCAGTGCGGAACCCGGCGGTTCAGCCTATGCAT
>CAZAOR010000010.1:0-5510 GCA_964486805.1 uncultured Sediminibacterium sp.
TTGCTTTCGGGGTTCATCCCGATGATGTGGAACTGGGTTGTTCCGGCACCTTGCTGGCTGCTATGGCAGAAGGTAAAACAACGGGTATTATTGACCTCACGCAGGGGGAACTGGGTACCCGCGGAAATGCAGCGATCCGAAAAGAAGAAGCCGCCCGTGCGGCAGCAATCCTGGGTATTTCGGTTCGTGAAAACCTGGAAATGGCGGATGGCTTTTTCCAGGCCGATGAGACAAACCTGCGCAAAGTGATCCGGGTGATCCGGCAGTACCGCCCTTCCATTATTCTGGCCAACGCATTTTCAGACCGGCATCCCGATCATGGCAGAAGCGCTAAACTGATCGCCGATGCGGCTTTTCTTTCCGGTCTGCGGAAAATTGAAACAGTCTGGAATGACCGGGTGCAGGAACAATGGAAACCAGCGTAGGTATTGCATTATATCCAGGACAGGTTTCATGAACCCGACCTGGTCGTGGATATCTCTCCTTATATGGAGCAGAAAATCGCTTCCGTCCTGGCTTATGGCACCCAGTTCTATAATCCTGACTGGCAGGAGCAGGAAACCTATATCTCATCGCCGCAGTTCCTCGAGTCGGTGAAAGCCAGGGCATTGCTCCTGGGCAAGCGCATCGGCGTGGCCTATGGCGAAGGATTTTGTACAGAGAAGACGGTTGGGGTTGCCAGCCTGGGTGCGCTTATTCAAAATGTAACTTAATCTATAAAGTAGTTGTTATGGCAATTGTCCAGATAGGACTGGTACAGATGTCCTGTACGGCCGACACTTCCGAGAACATGCGCAAGGCGGAAGCGGGCATCCGGGAAGCGGCATCCAAAGGCGCACAGATCGTATGCCTGCAGGAATTGTTCCGCTCCCTGTATTTCTGTGATGTGGAAGCGTATGACCATTTTTCCCTGGCCGAAGCGATACCCGGCCCCAGCACCCAGCACTTGGGCAAGCTGGCCGCGGAATTGCGGGTCGTTATCATTGCCTCGCTCTTTGAAAAGCGCGCCCAGGGGGTTTATCACAATACCACTGCGGTATTGAATGCAGATGGTGCTTATCTGGGTAAATACCGGAAGATGCATATCCCGGATGATCCGGCTTATTACGAGAAATTTTATTTCACGCCGGGCGATCTTGGTTATAAAACCTTTGATACGGCTTATGGAAAAATCGGGGTACTGATCTGCTGGGACCAATGGTACCCGGAAGCGGCCCGGATCACCAGCCTGATGGGCGCAGAGATCCTGTTTTATCCAACCGCTATCGGCTGGGCTGCCTCGCAGGATGCTGCAACCAATGAGGAACAATACCAGGCATGGCAGACTATTCAGCGCAGCCATGCGGTAGCCAATGGGGTACATGTGGTCAGTGTGAACCGGGTGGGCTATGAGCAGGAGGGGGTGATGCAGTTCTGGGGCGGTTCTTTTGTAAGCAATCCATTTGGAACCGTTTTATACCAGGCTTCCCATGACCGGGAAGAAGTGGCCGTCATTCCGGTGGACACCGCTAAAACCGATAGTTACCGCACCCACTGGCCTTTCCTGCGCGACAGGCGCATTGATTCATATAAGCCCATCACCCGGCGCTTTATTGATGACGCAGAATAATTTCAACAGTTGACTCCTGACTGATATGTTGCATCCAAACACGAAGCCCCGGGAAGATGGATATTTTTTTCCGGCTGAATTTGCCCCCCATACCGCTACCTGGCTCAGTTGGCCGCACAAAGAAGCGAGTTGGCCAGGAAAGATCGAATCGATTTATCCGGCATACTGCCGGTTTATTTATTACCTGACATTAAGCGAACAGGTCTGTATCAATGTGGTTGATCCCGCTATGCAGACTTTTGCGGAACAGGAACTGGAAAAAGCGGGTGTTGACAGGTCAAAGGTTCAGTTTTTCCTGCACCCAACCAATGATGCCTGGTGCAGGGATCATGGACCGGCTTTTTTGATTCACCAACGGGAAAAAGGCAGGGAAAAGCGGATTGTTGACTGGGGATACAATGCCTGGGGTAACAAATACCCGCCGTATGAACAGGATGATGTGATCCCCTCCCTGATCGGGCAGGCCTTGCAGCTTCCAGTATACCATCCGGGCATTATCATGGAAGGCGGTTCGGTGGAGTTCAACGGGAATGGCACTATTCTCAGTTCCAGGGCCTGCCTTCTGCATCCCAACCGGAATCCCCATCTTTCACAACAGGATATTGAACAATACCTCCTGGATTATTATGGAGCGGAACAGGTTTTATGGGTTTCAGAAGGGATAGTCGGAGATGATACAGACGGTCTTATTGATGATACGGTTCGATTTGTACAGGAAGATACCGTGCTGACCGTGGTAGAAGAAAACCGCCTGGACGATAATTATGATTTGCTGCAGACCAATCTGCGGGAACTGGAAGCCATGCGCCTCAAAGACGGCCGCTCACTCCGGATTATTCCATTACCCATGCCGGACCCTGTTGTTTATGAAGACCAGCGTCTGCCGGCTTCTTATGCCAATTTTTATATCAGTAACGGGCATGTAATCGTACCCACCTACCGCTGTGCAAAGGATGAAAAAGCCCTGTCAATCATTGCCCAATGTTTTCCGGGAAGGGAAACCGTTGGTATCGATTCTACAGATATCATCTGGGGGCTGGGAAGTTTTCACTGCCTCAGTCAGCAGGAGCCGTTTGCACCCTGATCAATCAGCCGGTCACCGTCATGATATTGCCATTGATAGTAGTTGCATACTGCTTCAAAGCCAGTGTGGCAGGTCCATTTAATACAGCTCCGGCAATTGAAAATACGGAACCGTGCAGCGGGCATACAAAATCATTTCCCGATGCATTATAGTTGATATTGGTTCCTTCATGGGTGCAGGCTACCTGAACGGCTGTAAAAGCATTGGGTGTATTGCCTGTATTCAGCCTGACCACGATTACGCCGCTTTGAACGATAAAAGAACCCACGGTAAGCAGGCTTTGGGACAGATCAATCGTGAAGTTGGCGCTGACCGCACCGGTATTGCCCCCGCCTGAACTGCCGGTATTGTTGTTATTAGCAGTTCCGGCGCCGCTCTTACTGCAGGCAGCCAGGCAGACCGCGCAAGCCGCGAATACAGGGGCTGTTACATTGCCGATGAATGTTCTTCTTTCCATGATCAGAATTTTAAGTGAACCGCCGGGTTAACGGGTCACCATAAAAAACAGTTCGGTTCCCGATCGCGCCGCATGTGAATTATAACAGGGCTCCAATTGCCGGATTCGCAATGCCGGTTCAAAGAGTTGCCTGTACATTTCTTCATGACCGCCAAAGGGGGGCGATTGTTCAAAATCCCTGTTGAAGAGCAATCCTACAAGCTTACCGTTGCCTGATAATAAAGAAGCCATTTGTTGCACATAGTCAGGCCTGCGGACAGGAGGCAGGGCGCAGAAAAAAGTCTGTTCCAGGATCAGGTCATAAGTACCGGAAAAATGAAAAAAATCTCCCTCCAGGATTTTGATGGCAGGCATTGTATGGCCGCATCTTTCACGCAGTTTACGGATAGCTGATTCTGCGATATCGAGTACCGTAATATTGCGGAAGCCCTGTTCTGCCAGGTATATGGCTTCGTGCGCATTGCCGGCGCCCGGAATCAGGATAGACAGGTTTTTATCGGTAAGCTGATCTATATAGGCTTGCAGGGGAGGGGATACCTGGTGAAGGTCCCAGCCGGTTTCCTGCCGGATATATCGTTGGTTCCAGTATTCGGCATCGAGTGATACTTGCATCGGTTTCAGTGGTTGGTGTCCGGCAAGGATACCTCGGCCTGGTGTTGGATGATGAACTGAATCAGTGTATCCGGTTCGATTTCCGCCCGCTGGCAGGCATCCTGGATATCATCGCGGGAAACATTCGCCGCAAAGGATTTTTCCTTGAGCCTTTTTTTCACGCCTTTTACATCCATACCGGCATATCCGCCTGGTCGCATCAGCGCATAAGCATGCACAAGGCCGGATAATTCATCAAAAGCATACAGCATCTTATCCATTTTTGTGACCGGCTCCACGCCGAAATGCAGGTGACCATGTGATGCAATGGCATGGATAACCTCGGGGTCCACTTTGCGGAGTTCCAGTTCTTCTATAATTTTCCGGCAATGCTGGTCCGGCCATTGGTCCCAATCTGCATCGTGCAGCCACCCTGCCATTTCCCACTGCCATTGGTCGGCTTCGGAAAGTTTTTCCATCTCCCTGGCCCAGGCACGCATACATGCAGCAACCTGCAGCATGTGTAACTGTAAACGCGGATTCAGTACCCAGGTATTAAAGATAGTGGCCACTTCCGCCCTCGAAAGGGTATTGCCCTTGTTGGCAGGATCACCGAAAGTTTGACGGCCTAAATGCAGCGACATTTTTTTACCAAATATACAAGTAAACGCGGGTTAAACAGGTGGTGTTTCACACCGGTGACTTATCTTCATATCCCTGTTTGCCATCTTTCAAAACTGTTAAAAGCCGTTTTATGCATTCTTCCCGCTTTGTTCTTTCACGGATGGTATTGCCCGGGTGTTTGGCCATGGTTATCTTGGCCGCCTGCAGCCCGAAACCTTATCGTACCACGAACAAAGTATATCGGCAAACAGCAAAAGCTTATGCGGAAAGAATCCTGGAACAGCCTTCCGATCCCGTCAATGATACAATCAAAGTGCCTGACGGTTTTATCGGTACCACCAATTTCGGTATCCGCAAACCGAATTTTGTGATCATTCACCATACCGCCCAAAACTCCTGCCCGGAAACCCTCAAAACTTTTACGACACCCCGAACAGCGGTAAGCGCGCATTATGTGATTTGCAAGGATGGGACGGTGCACCACATGCTCAATGATTATTTCCGGGCACAACATGCGGGCGTGAGTCGCTGGGGGAACCTGATCGATGTCAATTCCTCTTCTATCGGTATTGAATTGGACAATAACGGGTTTCAGCCGTTTGACAGCCTGCAGATCAATAGCCTATTGAGCCTGTTGGCTTATCTGAAAAAGACCTATACCATTCCGGATGCGAATTTTATCGGTCATGGGGACATAGCGCCTACCCGGAAAAATGACCCGAACTACCGGTTTCCCTGGAAACTCCTTGCTGCACATGGGTTTGGGTTATGGTATGACGACAACCTGCCGGACGCACCCGCCGGATTCAATGCCGTACATGCGCTGCGCATCATCGGATACGATGTGAAGAACACCCCTGCCGCTATCCGTTCATTCAAGCGGCATTTCATGCAGGATACAACCAATGCGCCATTGAATGAAGCTGATATGCGGGTGCTGTACAACCTGGAGAAAAAATATTTATAGTTGGCTATCCTTAACGGAACTGGTGAAACCTTTCGTAACAGGCTTTTGTCAGTAATTCCCGGTCATCCGGATGGGCGATCTCAATCAGCGCTTTTGCTCTCTGCCGCAGGTTTTTACCATAGAGGTAAGCAATGCCATACTCTGTCACAACATAATGAATATGTCCGCGGGTAGTTAC
>CAZAOR010000011.1:0-3164 GCA_964486805.1 uncultured Sediminibacterium sp.
TTCAAGTCCGGTTCAAGTCCGGTATAAGTCCGGTATAAGTCCGGTATAAGTCCGGTTTTCCTTCGTCTTTCTTCCGTCTTTCCTTCGGTATTGATCCGTCTTTCTTTCGTCTTTTATCCGTACCCGGGCCGTCTTTTCTTCGTGTTGTATTCGATCTATAGGACGAAGCAATAGCGGACCAATACATAACCGGGTATGCAGGAGGTAATTATTATCCAAAGAAAACAGATGAATGGCAGGTAAGAAATCCCAATTATTTCCTGCTGTAATTCGGAGCTTCCTTGGTGATATCAATATCGTGCGCATGGCTTTCTTTCATGCCGGCATTGGTGATTTTCACGAAACTTGCTTTTTGCAGTTCACTGATATTTTTTGCACCGCAATAGCCCATGCCGGAGCGGAGCCCGCCTACATATTGATAAACGATTTCAGAGAGATTGCCTTTATAAGCCACACGGCCTTCAATGCCTTCGGGTACAAATTTTTTGATATCGTCTTCCACATCCTGGAAATAGCGGTCGCCGCTGCCCTGGCTCATGGCACCCAGACTGCCCATACCGCGGTATTCTTTGAACTTGCGGCCCTCATAGATGATTGTTTCTCCGGGGCTTTCTTCTACGCCCGCAAATACACTTCCCATCATCACCAGGTTGGCGCCGGCTGCCAGGGCTTTGACCATGTCACCGGTGTACCGAATGCCTCCGTCTGCGATGACGGGGATGCCGGAACCCTTTAAGGCCGAACTGGCTTCCATTACTGCGGTCAACTGGGGTACACCGGCACCGGCTACAATACGGGTAGTACATATAGAACCTGGTCCAATACCCACTTTCACGCAGTCAGCGCCAGCGGCCGCCAGTGCTTTGGCGCCTGCTGCCGTACCGATATTACCGGCAATAATCGGTAAACGCTTGAAGTTTTTTCGAAGTGATTTCAGCGCCTGTATTACGCCTTTGCTGTGTCCGTGGGCGCTGTCCAGGGTCACTATATCTACGCCCACCTGTTGTAAAGCCGCTGCCCGGTCCATCAGGTCATGGGTGATACCGAGTGCCGCCCCAACCAGGAGGCGGCCGATCGAATCCTTCACGGCATTGGGATAGTTACGCAGTTGCAGGATGTCCCGATACGTGATGAGGCCGATGAGTTTTCCCTGCCGGTCAACAACGGGTAGTTTTTCAATTTTGTGCTGGCGAAGGATCTTTTCTGCTTTTTTAAGATCGGTTCCTTCCGGCGCCAGGATCAGGTTTTCCTTGGTCATCACTTCTTTCACCCTGCGTTTCTTGTCTTCTTCAAAACGCAGGTCCCGGTTGGTGAGGATGCCTACTAATTTTTTGCCATTATCAACGATGGGAATCCCCCCGATCTTATTTTCTTTCATCAGTTTCAGCGCATCACCAATGGTTGCATCCACCAGCAATGTGATGGGGTCAACGATCATACCGCTCTCACTTCGCTTCACTTTTCTGACCTGCTCAGCCTGGCGTTCAATACTCATATTTTTATGCAGGATACCCAGGCCGCCCTCTCTTGCCAGGGCAATGGCGAGGCTTGCTTCAGTAACCGTATCCATGGCTGCAGAAAGTAAAGGAACATTCAGGATAATATCCCTGGTAAGATGGGTGCGGATATCTACTTCACGGGGTAATACCTCACTATAGGCCGGAACCAGTAAAACATCATCGAAAGTCAGGCCTTCAGGAATCAGTGGAGAAGCAGTCTTTTTGCGGGGAGCAGTATTTCTTGTTGCCATGTGCAAAGATAGCGCAGGCACCGGATTCTCTCCAAAAGTTTTTCGTTTACAGTAAACAATAACGTTTGCCTGGCAGGGCCTGTATCACCTGCTGTAATTCCAGGTTGAGGATAGCTGCTGCCACACGGCTTGCAGGCAGGCCGGAAGACAGAGATAATTCATCTACATGACATTCTGTTCCGCCGGATAGCCGGGATACGATTACCTGCTCATCAGGTCCCAGTTCAGGGAAAAGTATTCTTTGCGATGGGATCTTTTTACGTGGTTTGATCCAGCCCATACTTTCCATCATCAGTCGTATATCGGAAAAGAGCAGGGCCTTCTGTTGCTGGATCAGGTAAAGGCATCCACTGCTGCGATAATCCGAAAGCCTGCCCGGAACCGCAAACACATCCCGGTTATAGCCATAAGCCAGTTCGGCGGTGATCATACTCCCTCCGCGCACCGCTGTTTCAATGACAAGTGTGGCATCGGCTATACCGGCTACAATGCGGTTACGTTTGGGAAAATTATGCCGGTCAGGTTGGGTTTGTTGCGGGTATTCCGTCAGTAAACCGCCTTGTACAACCATCTCATCTGACAGCGCTTTGTGCACATAGGGATACAGCCTGTCATGACCATGGGCCATGACCCCCACCGTTGCCAGACCCGCTTTCAGTGCTTGCCGGTGAGCCAGGGCATCAATGCCAAGTGCGAGACCGCTCACGATCAGGATATTGCTGTCCCTGAGTTCGTCAAATAGCTGCAAGGTTACCTGTTTTCCGTAGTCAGAAGGCTGGCGGGTGCCGATGATACTCAGGATACGCGGGTGGTTCAGATCCGCATTGCCCCTGTAATACAGAAGAACAGGCGGATCGAAGCAATGCTTTAATCTTTTCGGGTATGCAGCATCTGTCAGGAAAAGCAACCGGATATTTCGTTTTTCGGCGAAATGCAACTCTTTTTCAGCCTGGGAAAAATCTTTCCATTCCCGGATCTGGCGTGCTGCGGCAACGCTGATTCCGCCAATGGCCGCTAATTGTTTGACAGATGCTTTGAAAATATCCTGGGCGGATCCAAGCTGTTCAATCAGGCAGCGTGTGCGAACAGGCCCCAGGTCGGGAATAAATGTCAGGGCAATTCTGCAGATAATTTCCTCGGGCATAAAAATGAATATGCCCGAATCTCAGGTGAAACTGCGAATCAAAACCAGGTATTATTTACCGGGAATTACCCTTATAATCCGATAATGGTAAATGTGGTTCTCCGGTTTTGTGCCCTGCCGGTTTCCGTACTGTTATCTGCTATCGGGTCAGCGGCGCCCCTCCCTTTTGCCTGCAGGCGACTGGCGGGGATACCTTTCTGCATCAGGTAATCCACAATGGCTTTGGCCCGGTTCTCCGACAATAACTGGTTATCCTGCTCATTACCGATA
>CAZAOR010000012.1:0-3042 GCA_964486805.1 uncultured Sediminibacterium sp.
ACGCCAGGCATGTCCTACGAGATTACCTCTTACCACCATCTCGATGCGGAATGGCTGGCAGGTATGTCCAACTGATACATGCGGTGCGGGAGATGCGGCCAGCCAGTTCGGACAAATATCGCGCGTGGCATCTAACATAAAAGCAGCGATCTGGTTCAACACCTGTCCTTTAAAAGGGATGGGGCGCGGCATGATCACATCAAATGCAGATATCCGGGTACTGGCCACCATCACCAGCCAGTGATCGCCTATGTAGTACACATCACGGACCTTTCCGTGGTAAACTTTGGTTTGTTCAGGAAACTGGAAATCAGCCATGCCCAAAAATACCCAGCAGGTTGATAAATAACGAGATACCCACAAAATTTTTCCTAACAGGGAAGCGTTATTTATAAACAAATAAAATTTCAGCTTCAAATGAACATTCGTTATTTTTAAAGAACTATTTATTAAAACTTGCTAATATGAGAAGAGAACAAATCCGTTTCGGGTTGTTTTTTATGTCATTATTAATGACCCTGACAATAATGGCACAACAAACAACCACCCTCTCCGGAACGGTAAGGAACAGCAAAACGCAGGAAGCGCTTTCTGCTGTTTCCGTTACCGTCAAGGGAGGAACGGCGGGAACCTATACAGATGATAAGGGCGAGTTTAGCTTTACCACTTCCCAGAAGTTGCCGGTAACGCTTGTTTTTTCTTCGATCGGTTATAAGGATAAAGAAGTAACCGTACACGGCCCACAGCCGGTGGATGTGTTACTTGATATTACCTACACATTGGGTAATGAGGTGGTTGTGGCCGCTTCGCGTGTACCCGAGCGCATACTCGAATCTCCTGTTTCTATTGAACGTTTCGGCACCAGTGCCATCCGTAATACCCCTGCAGCCAATTACTACGACATGATCACCAACCTGAAAGGCGTGGACGTGGTATCTGCCAGTCTTACCTTTCGCAGCATCGGTACCCGCGGCTTTAACAGCAGTGGTAACGTGCGGCTGAACCAGTTGGTGGATGGAATGGATAACCAGGCACCCGGCCTCAACTTTGCCGTTGGCGGCATTGTAGGTCCCACTGAATTGGATGTGGAAAGCGTGGAATTATTGCCCGGCGCCTCTTCTGCTTTATATGGCTCCGGCGGTATGAATGGTACTGTGATCATTAACAGTAAGAGTCCGTTCAAATACCAGGGATTCAGTTTCCAGATAAAACAGGGATTTAAGGATATAGACAATTACCAGCGTAATATCTCGCCTTATTTCGACTGGAGTATGCGCTGGGGACATAAGCTGTCAGAGAAAGCCGCTTTCAAAGTGGGCGCGCAGTTTATACAAGCCCAGGACTGGCTGGCTAACCAAACCGACAACTATTCCCGCACAACGGGTACACCCAACGGCCAGGCAATCGGCGGCAACAGGAGTACCGACCCCAACTATGACGGCGTGAATGTATACGGGGATGAAACAAATGCCAACCTCCAGTCTGCTTTTGCCGGCGTTATTGCCAGCACACCCTATCTTGGTGTGATCCCTGCGGGTGCATTCCCCGGTATTTCTACCCCTGTACCCATCCCTTCCTCCATTCTCAGTTCATTTGCAGCGTCACCATTGTATGTTTCAAGAACAGGTTATGACGAGAAGAATGTGATTGATCCGAATACCGTGAATGTAAAACTCAATGGCGGATTCTATTATAAGCTGACTGACCGCACTGAAGCTTCCTTTGTGTTTAACTGGGGTACCGGTAACAGTGTGTATACCGGCAGTGATCGTTATTCACTCAAAGACTTCAAGATCGGGCAATATAAGCTGGAATTGAAAAACAAGAACTGGTTCCTGCGCGCGTACACGACGCATGAAAACTCGGGCAGTTCTTTCAATGCCACCATTACTACCCGCCTGTTTAACGAAGCCTGGGCGCCCAGTTCTACAGTATGGTATCCCAATTTCATAGGTGCCGTGGTGGGCAGTAGTACCAGTGGCGCGGTAGGTACTTATATCCAGGCGCTCGGGGCAGCGTATGCTGCAGGACTTGGCGCCGGCATGACACCGGCTGCAGCCCTGGCCGCAGCACAGGCTTCCGCACCTGGTGCTGTTTCATCCAACCAGCTTGCGTTGTTGAATGCAGCCCGCAGCATAGCTGACCAGGGAAGGCCCGGCGGTAATATCGGATTCAACCCCACTTTCAAGCAAATTGCGGGCACACCGATCTCACAGGGCGGCGGTTTATTCCTGGAACGTTCCCGTTTAAATGTATTTGAAGGACAGTATAATTTTACAGATGCACTGAACCTGGATAAAACAGGAACGGAGCTCATTGCCGGCGCCAGCAATCGCCAGTATGTGCTGAATTCACAGGGCACCCTGTTTGCTGATACAGCCGGTAATATCAAAATCAACGAGGTGGGCGCTTATGTGCAGTTATCACAGAAACTCCTGAACGATGTGTTGAAGCTGACTGTTTCCGGCCGGTATGATAAGAACACCAATTTCAAAGGCAGGTTTACACCGCGCGCTGCTGCCGTGATCAAACTGGCGCAGAACCATAACCTGCGTATTTCTTACCAGACAGCCTATCGCTTTCCGACCACACAAAACCAATGGATCAACCTGCTGGTGGGTGGCGGTACCCGTTTGATGGGTGGCCTGCCGCAACTCAGGGATTTCTATCACTTCAATACCAACCCGGCTTATACCGTAGCCAGTGTAACGGCATTTGGTGCGAGCGCCCTGGCAGGGTCTCCGAACCCGGCCCTGTTACAGCAACAGCAGTTCGGTGAATTTAAACCCGAATCCAGCCAGTCATTTGAAGTGGGTTATAAAGGCCAGGTGTCAGATAAATTGCTGATAGATGTATATGCTTACTGGGCCAAGTATAAAGACTTCCTGGGCAGTGTAGCCGTGATACAGGCCAAAACACCACCGAGTTCACCTGCCAGCCTGGCCGACCTGCTGGATGCCAATAAACGCATTGTGTACAGCATTGCTGTGAACACCCCGGGGGATGTGAAAACAAATGGATGGGGCGCATCAGTCGAATACC
>CAZAOR010000013.1:0-4775 GCA_964486805.1 uncultured Sediminibacterium sp.
TCCCTTGTGCGCCCAGGTATTATTGCCGGGCAGCCGGATGATCTTCACCGGCACCTGTAATAATTGCTCATTGTGCAGGAAGTCGGCAAGAGCACTGTCGGTCATAGCGGGCGCATAAAATTTACTGTATTTGTCATTGAAACCATGACTGAAACTGTGATTGGCTAAAAGGAACTGGGGATATTCTTTCCGGATAGAATCGATGATCCTTTTTTTATAAGGGCCTACCTGATTGAAACCTACGGCAAAAAAAGTGGCTTTGATCCCTTCTTCCTTGAAGACCCCTTTACAGTTCACGGTACCGGGCGGTTGCGGCGAATCATCCCAGGTAATGAAAATATATCGTTTGGAACTGTCGTACTTGATCGGGGTACCAGGACGTACCGCTTGTGCGGTAAGAGCAGATGAATCTTTTTTTGCCGCCTGATCTGTTCCGTTATTGCAGGCCACGGTACAGCAAAACAAAACACCGGCTATGCCGGTTACATAGGATTGAAAGACGTTCATATTCTGTTCATTTGAATCCATCAAAGGTAGGTTAGCCTGTCAGTGCCCTCGCGCTTATTTATCCTCAACTGTTGATAGCGGAGCGGCCATCTTTATTTTGTTCACATCAAGGATTGGATCATGGGAAGTGGGAAGGACTAAGTGAGAAGGACGAAACCATCTGATTCGCACTTCGCACTTCGTACTTCGTATTTCGTACTTGGTATTTCGTACTTTTATAAGGCATTATGAGTACGGAAATCTTATCCCGCATACAGTTTGCCTTTACCATCAGTTTTCACTACATCTATCCACCCCTCAGTATCGGTGTGGGATTGATCCTGGTGATCATGGAAGGATTGTACCTAAAAACCGGTCTGAAAGCCTATGCCGATATGACCCGTTTCTGGATCAAGATTTTCGCACTGATATTCGGATTGGGTGTTGCTACCGGCATCATCATGGAATTTGAGTTCGGTACCAACTGGGCGGTGTATTCCCGCTACGTGGGGGATGTATTCGGCAGTGCACTTGCTGCGGAAGGCATTTTTGCATTTGCAGTAGAAAGCGGTTTTCTGGGGGTATTGCTGTTTGGCTGGAAACGGGTATCCAACCGGGTCCATTTTCTATCCACAATCATGGTATTTCTGGGTTCCCTCTTTAGTGCTGTCTGGATCGTGGTGGCTAATAGCTGGCAACAAACGCCGGCTGGTTTTCATATTGTTGGGCAGGGATTATCGGCAAGAGCCGAGATCACTGATTTCTGGGCCATGGTTTTCAATCCCTCGAGTGTACAGAGGCTGATGCATGTGTGGATCGGCGCCTTTCTTGCCGGAGCCTTCCTGGTGATGAGTGTCAACGCGTATTATATCCGCAAGAAGAAATACCTGTCCATCGCAAAGCCGGCTTTCAAGATCGGCCTGGCCGTAGCTACTTTTTTTTCACTGGCACAATTGGTGGCAGGAGATAAAAGCGCTGCAGGTGTTGCCAGGAACCAACCGGCCAAACTCGCTGCGATGGAGGGGCATTTTGACAGCAGCGCACCGGCACCACTCTACCTGCTTGGATGGGTCAATAAAGAAAAAGGTACGACTAGCGGCATCAGTATCCCCGGCGGATTGAGCTGGCTGGTGTATCATGATGCTGCCAAACCGATCCCCGGGCTGCATGCGTTTCCGGTGCAGGATCGTCCCGGACAGGTGAATGCTGTTTTCCAGTTTTATCATATCATGATCGCCATCGGGATATTGCTGATCCTGCTGACCTTGTATGCCTGCGGGCAATGGTATCAAAAAAGATTGTTTGAGAAGGACTGGCTGATGAAATTGTTTGTGTGGGCAGTTTTGCTGCCGCAGATCGCCAACCAGGTCGGATGGTTTACAGCAGAGATGGGCAGACAGCCCTGGGTGGTTTATGGCCTGCTGCGCACACCCGATGCCTTATCACGGGAAGTGAAGAGTGCACATATCCTGGTATCCCTGATCCTGTTTACATTAGTATATGCCATGCTGTTTGTTTTGTTCCTGTATATGATGAACCGGAAGATCAAGCACGGACCGGAATACCAGATGACGCCGGAAGAAGAAGCACAAAACCATTTTTCTTTTCGTGAACACGCGATGGTAGAACCTACAAAGAATTGATCATGTTTTTAGGAATCGATAACAATACCTGGTGGTTCCTCGTTTTTGGCGGGGTTATAACGGGCTATGCCATACTGGATGGTTTTGATCTCGGGGCCGGGGCCCTGCATCTTTTCCTGAAAAAAGAATCCAGCCGGCGAATTGCCATGAATGCGATCGGACCGGTATGGGATGGTAATGAGGTATGTCTGGTGATCGGAGGAGGGGCACTTTTTGCAGGCTTTCCCATCGCCTATGCAGCGATCTTCTCCGCTTTTTACCTGCCGGTGTATATTTTTTTGATCGGCCTGATCTGGCGGGCGGTCGCGATTGAATTCCGCAGCAAGGAGCCGGGACTGCGCTGGCGCTGGACCTGGGATATCATTTATTCCTTTGCCTGTATTGTGGTGACCTTGTCGCTGGGACTCATGCTGGGCAATATCGCCATGGGCTTGCCGCTGAACGCGCAGCATGAATATACCGGGAGCCTCCTGCATTTCCTGCATCCATTTGCCATCCTGGTAGCGCTTACCACCCTTGGTTTGTTCATGATGCATGGGGGTATCTATCTTGCCATGAAAACTGAAAACCGCCTGTATACCAAGCTCACCATACTTTCCAAGAATGCAACCGTGTTTTTTATCGTGGCTTTCGGCCTCACAACGATCTATACACTTTTGTACGTGCCGCACCTGAGCGACCGGATACGCAGTAATCCGGCTTATTTTATTTTCCCGATGCTGATGGTACTGGCTATTGCCAATATCCCGCGACAACTGAAGAAAGGGAATTATCGCTACGCATTTCTGAGCTCTTCCATTACCATCGCCAGTCTGCTGATAGCGGTGGCACTGGAGGTTTTCCCCAATCTGTTATTAGCCAGTAACGATCCGGCTAACAGTATTACGATACAGAATGCCGCTTCTTCTCCCAAAACCATGCGGATCTTATTGCTGATTGCCTCTATCGGAACACCGCTGGTAGCCATTTACACCGGTTTTGTTTTCTGGACCTTCAAGGGGAAAGTAAAACTGGATGATTCCAGTTATTGAAAAAGAAAACCCGTTCCAGCCTGGCCGGAAACGGGTTCCCTGTATGCTTCCTTCACAAAAAATCAATAGCGGTAGTGCTCGGATTTGAACGGACCTTCTTTTGAAATGCCCAGGTATTCTGCCTGTACATCTGTGAGTTCATCCAGTTGGGCACCAACTTTCGCCAGGTGCAGACGGGCCACTTTTTCATCGAGATGTTTGGGCAGTACATACACTTTATTTTCATACTTGCTGTGGTTATTCCACAGTTCGATCTGGGCAAGTGTCTGGTTGCTGAAGGAATTGCTCATTACGAAGCTGGGGTGACCAGTAGCACAACCCAGGTTTACCAGGCGGCCTTCTGCCAGCAGGATGATATCCTTTCCGTCTACATGATAGAGGTCTACCTGGGGTTTGATGGTATCCCGGGTATGGCCATAATTGGTATTCAGCCAGGCAACATCGATTTCGATATCGAAGTGGCCGATATTACAAACAATGGCTTTATCCTTCATCAGTTTAAAATGTTCCCCCGTGATCAGGTCGCGACAACCGGAAGCGGTTACCACGATATCGGCTTCTTTCACAGCATCTTTCATGCGCTTAACTTCAAAGCCGTCCATTGCAGCCTGCAGGGCACAGATCGGATCAATCTCGGTAACGATCACCCGGCAGCCGGCACCACGCAGTGACATGGCTGATCCCTTGCCCACATCTCCATAACCGCCTACAACCGCTACTTTACCGGACATCATCACATCTGTTGCACGACGGATGGCATCTACCAGGGATTCCTGGCAACCATATTTGTTATCGAATTTGGATTTGGTAACGGAATCATTCACGTTGATGGCCGGGATCGGCAGGGTGCCTTTGGCCATACGCTCATAGAGGCGATGTACCCCGGTGGTGGTTTCTTCAGAGAGCCCTTTGATATTGGCCACCAGTTCCGGGTATTTGTCGAAAACCATATTGGTAAGGTCGCCGCCATCATCTAAAATCATATTCAGGGGACGGTCAGCGCCGCCGAAGAACAAGGTTTGCTCAATACACCAGTCGGCTTCTTCCAGTGTCTGGCCCTTCCAGGCAAATACACCAATACCGGCTTCTGCAATAGCCGCAGCGGCCTGATCCTGGGTAGAGAAGATATTGCAGGAACTCCATTTCACCTCAGCACCCAGGGCAATCAGGGTCTCAATCAGCACGGCAGTCTGGATGGTCATGTGCAGACATCCGGCGATACGGGCGCCTTTTAAAGGCTGTGAAGGGCCATATTCGGCCCGGATGGCCATCAGACCAGGCATTTCCGCTTCGGCCAGGCGGATTTCTTTGCGGCCCCAGGCGGCCAGGCTGATATCGGCCACTTTATAGGGCAGGCTGAAATCGATTTTAGAAGCAAGTGTAGACATAGTTTATTATTTATGTGCAAATGTAATTCCATGGTATAATATTCTACAATATTTTAAAGAAATAGAATATTATTATACATTTTGTTTATTTTGTAGCATAAACAATCAATTTAAGATTCCAAAACCCCTAAATAAAGAAGAAGTCACGCTTCCGGTTCCCGACCTGGATGCAAAAGACCTGGCGATCTTGCAGGAATTGCAGTGGAATGCCCGGGCCACAGTGAAAG
>CAZAOR010000014.1:0-2774 GCA_964486805.1 uncultured Sediminibacterium sp.
GCTGGTACACCGTTCCAGGTAAACCCGAAGCTGGTAACAGCCATGAACGGTTATGGCATACGGGATACCAACCATCCGCTGCCAGCCGAACTGTTTAGCTGGCAATCCCTGAAAACCCTTCGGGGGTGGATATGCCTATGCCTGGGAGGATTTCTGGTCGGCTTCGGTACCAGGTATGCCGGTGGTTGTACTTCCGGGCATGCCATCATGGGACTAAGTACGCTGCAGTGGCCCTCTTTAGCGGCAACCTGCTCCTTCATGGCCGGTGGCTTCCTGATGGCTAACCTGCTTTTACCCTATATCCTGAAACTGTCCTTATGAATACAAAGCAACCGGTATCAGCCTACCAGGATCTTGAGATCGCCGATACAGAAGCAACTGCCCCGGAACCCTCTGGTTTTTTCCCCTTATTGAAATATACCATTGCCGGAATTATATTTGGCATCATACTCACCAAATCCGAAGTGATCTCCTGGTACCGCATCCAGGAAATGTTCCGCTTGGAAAGTTTTCACATGTATGGCGTTATTGGTTCAGCCGTCATAACGGGTATTATCAGCGTCTGGCTGATCAAAAAGCTCCGCCTGAAAACAATGGATGGCACGCCCATCCATATTGCCCCGAAATCCTTTCACAAAGGTCAGATCATCGGCGGATGCCTGTTTGGTTTTGGTTGGGCGATGACAGGCGCCTGCCCCGGACCTTTATTCGCTATCCTGGGGACTGGTGTCAGTGTCATATTGGTCAGCATCTTTTTTGCGGTAATCGGCACCTGGTTGTATGGAAAAATTCAAACCCACTTACCGCATTAAACATGAAAAGAACAGGGCTCAGGCTGTTGCTGCCTGCCATGATCATACTTCTATTGTTTGCCACCCGTTTATGGCAGCCGGAAGTTGCCCGTACATTGCCTGCGCGCACGGAACTATCCGAGGGCTGCTGGACGGGAGCAGGTGTGTACCAGATACCAGCAGACAGCAGCGGGAACCTGATCCGTTATGGCCGGGACCTGATTGTTAGAACCGCTTACTATTTTGGCCCGAAGGGTCGTATCGCTACCGGCAGCAATGGTATGAATTGTCAGAATTGCCACCTCGAAGCAGGCACCAAACCCTGGGGAAATAATTTTGGCGCTGTTGCGGCGAATTATCCAAAATTCCGTTCCCGTTCCGGCAGCATCGAAGGGATTGCCAAAAGGGTCAATGATTGTTTTGAGCGCAGTTTGAACGGTCATGCCATTGACAGTACCGGTAAAGAAATGAAAGCCATCATTGCTTACCTGCAATGGCTTGGTAATGATATACCCAAAGGTATTAGCCCCAAAGGCTGCGGTATCAAAGTACCGCCCCTGTTAACCCGTGCAGCCGATCCCCTGAAAGGGAAACAGGTATTTTTGGAAACCTGCGCCCGTTGTCATGGCAAGGACGGAGCAGGTCAGACACAGCCGGATGGGATGGGATACCAATACCCGCCATTATGGGGTATCCATAGTTATAATACCGGTGCCGGCCTCTACCGGCTGTCGGCATTTGCCGGCTTTGTACAAAACAATATGCCCAACCCCACCAACTATCATCATCCGATACTCTCTAATAGCGAAGCCTGGGATGTGGCCGCTTTTGTCAATAGTCAGTCCCGACCGGTGATGTCTGTATCCGGGGACTGGCCTTATATCCGAAAAATACCTTTTGATTATCCTTTTGGCCCCTATGCCGACAGTCTCCCGGAACAGCAGCACAAATATGGCCCCTGGCCCGAACAGCATCTGTTTTGATTAAATTTTTTTGCGCATCAGCCAGTCGCGCTGGATGTCTTTTCCCAATACAAAATCATGCTCCGCAAATTTTTCAAAGCCGAAAGACCGATAAAAGCGGATAGCCCGCAGATTAAACTCCCATACCCCCAGCCATAGCCAGGTTTTCCCGGCATCACCTGCCGATTGCATCACCTGCTCCATGATATGTTTACCGATTCCTTGTCCGATAAACGGGGGACGAACATACAGTCTGGCCAGTTCCATAGCCGTATCTTCCGGCATCTCTCCTGTTGTTTCCTCCCGTATCAAGGCATAACCAGCGCAGTTGCCCTTTTTGAATGCCAGCAGGAATTGGTGGCCTGGCGTTTTCATTTCATTCAGCAAAGCAGTATCCGTAAAATAGGTATCGGCATATGCCTGCATATCTTCCGCTGTATTATAAGCCGAAAAAGTATCAGCAAAGGTTTCCCTGCTAATGCTAGCCAGCAAGGGAAGATCGGCCATGCCGGCAGTCATAATCGATAAAGTTTCTGTCATTGGGCAGATAGATATTCCACAACCATGGCGCTGGCGCCCCCCCCGCCATTACAAATACCGGCGCCCCCGCTTTTACCCCCATGCTGTGTTGAAACATGGAGCCGGGTAACGAGGATACGGGCTCCGCTGCATCCCAAAGGATGGCCCAGGGAAACTGCGCCGCCATGTACATTCACTTTTGCCGGATCCAGTTGCATTTTCTGTGTATTGACGATGCCTACCACGGAGAAGGCTTCATTCAGTTCCACGAAATCAAGATCGGTCATCTGTAATCCCGCTTTGGCCACTGCTTTGGGCAGGGCCAGCGAAGGCGTGGTGGTAAACCACTCCGGGGCCTGTTCTGCATCTGCATAACTATGTATCACAGCCATGGGCTGCAGGCCAAGTTCGGCGGCTTTTTCTGCACTGATCAGTACCACTGCGGCTGCCCCGTCATTCATGGTACTGGCATTGGCAGCAGTGACGGTTCCTTCCTTGCTGA
>CAZAOR010000015.1:0-3773 GCA_964486805.1 uncultured Sediminibacterium sp.
CACCCCAACCGGCGTATCGTTTCTGCCTCGAGTTCAAGAAAAATGCCAATGCACATCTCAACTATGATCCTGACCTGGATATGATCACCTTTGCGCATCTCACCAGTGAAACAGGCGAACCGGATAAAAAATATACCCTGGTGCCCATGGGCAGTTATGAGGGATTTCGCTGGGCAGGCGGCAAATGGATCTATGTTCCTGTTGTAAAACAGGTAGATCCGAACGGTAACCTGAATCCGACACCGGAATCAATCGAACAGCGGAGAAACAATTTTGTATTGCCCAAAAAGAAGCGCGGGGGTAATTAATCCAGCTTCAATACTGCCAGGAATGCTTCCTGGGGTACTTCCACATTGCCGATCTGGCGCATCCGCTTTTTACCTTCCTTTTGTTTTTCCAGTAATTTTCGTTTTCGGCTGATATCACCACCATAGCATTTGGCCGTCACATCCTTGCGCATGGCGCTGATATTTTCCCGGGCGATGACTTTCGCGCCAATCGCGGCCTGAATGGCAATCTGGAACTGTTGCCGCGGCAGAAGCTCTTTCAGTTTTTCACACAGTTTGCGTCCAAAATCCTGGGCGCGGCTCCGGTGGATCAGGGCACTCAGGGCATCTACTTTATCACTGTTGAGCAGGATATCCATTTTCACAATATCCGCATCCCTTGGGCCGATAGGTGAATAATCAAAGGAAGCATATCCGCGGGTACTGCTTTTCAGCTTATCATAAAAATCAAAAACGATCTCTGTGAGCGGCATCTCAAATATCAATTCCACCCTTGTGGTTGTCAGGTAACTCTGGTTGATCAGGATCCCACGCTTACCAAGACAAAGCGTCATGATATTCCCTATGTATTCGGGCATTGTGATGATCTGCGCCTTGATAAAAGGCTCTTCAATCCTGTCAATTTTCTGTGGTTCGGGCATTTCTGCCGGGTTGTTCACCACAATTTTCTCCCCACGGGTGGTATAAGCATTGAAACTCACGTTCGGTACGGTTGTGATCACTGTTTGATTGAACTCCCGCTCCAGCCGTTCCTGCACGATCTCCATATGCAATAAACCGAGGAATCCGCAACGGAAACCGAATCCCAGGGCCTGGGATGTTTCCAGTTCAAAAGTCAGGGAAGCATCATTCAATTGCAATTTGTCCATGCATTCGCGCAGTTCTTCAAACTCATCAGTGTTGACCGGGAAAATGCCTGCAAATACCATTGGTTTCACTTCTTCGAAGCCTTTGATCATTTCACCAGGGTTGGCGGCCAGTGTTATGGTATCTCCTACTTTCACTTCTTTGGCATTCTTGATCCCGGTGATCACATATCCCACATCCCCGGCGCTGACGCTGTCTTTCGGCGTCATCGTCAGTTTCAGTACCCCTACTTCATCCGCGAAATAATCGCTGCCCGTAGATACAAACCGGATACGGTCACCTTTGCGTAATACGCCATTCAGGATCCGGTAATAAACGATGATTCCCCGGAAACTATTGAAAACGCTGTCGAAAATCAATGCCTGCAAAGGCGCTTCCGGGTTCCCCTCCGGTGCAGGTATGCGTTCAATGATCGCTTCCAGTATGGCTTCTATCCCGATTCCTGATTTACCGCTGGCCAGGAGAATATCTTCCTGCCTGCAGCCAATCAGATCAACGATCTGGTCTGTTACTTCCGGTATTTTGGCCCCGTCCATATCGATCTTATTGATGACGGGAATGATCTCCAGGTCGTTTTCAATGGCCAGGTACAGGTTGCTGATCGTTTGTGCCTGTATGCCCTGTGAAGCATCCACCAGCAAAAGGGCGCCCTCACAGGCAGCCAGTGCGCGGCTCACTTCATAGCTGAAATCCACATGGCCTGGCGTATCAATCAGGTTGAGGATGTATTCCTGTCCCCGGAACGTATAGTTGATCTGAATCGCATGACTTTTGATCGTGATACCCTTTTCCCGTTCCAGGTCCATGTCATCCAGCACCTGGTCCATCATATCCCGCGCCCCGATTGTTTGCGTATGTTCCAACAATCGGTCGGCCAGGGTGCTTTTACCGTGGTCAATATGGGCAATGATGCAAAAATTCCTGATATGCTTCATAAGGCTGCAAAGATACGGGGCGGCCGGATAGCCCAATACGGGATTTTGCTGGCGTTTCGCGGATTTTACCAACAGCAATGAACATCCGCGTAAATTTGCTCCACATTACCCACCGGACAACGGATTCCGGTAGTATGCCCTTTATGCAGATGCAGACCGTTACCGGCACAGATATCCAGGAAGCTGCCCGCTTATTGCGGCAGGATGAGATCGTGGCGATCCCAACAGAAACGGTTTATGGTCTGGCTGGAAATGCCCTTTCCGAAACCGCCCTGGTTAAGATTTATGAAGCCAAACAGCGTCCCCGGTTCAATCCGCTGATCCTGCATTTGCCCGATGTGACCTGCTTTACGCAATATGCCCGGATGGATGCGGTCAGCAACCGGCTGGCATCCACCTTCATGCCCGGACCCTTTACCCTGCTTCTTCCCAAGAACACAAGGGTGCCTGATCTGGCT
This sequence comes from uncultured Sediminibacterium sp., assembly GCA_964486805.1. Classification (GTDB taxonomy): domain Bacteria; phylum Bacteroidota; class Bacteroidia; order Chitinophagales; family Chitinophagaceae; genus Sediminibacterium. The sequence goes on from CAZAOR010000015.1 coordinate 2,548, forward strand.
ACTGCCGGCAGTGACAAGGTTGCGTTGCGGGTTCCAGCCCATCCAGTTATACATCGCCTGCTCAAGCTGCTTGATTTCCCCCTGGCGGCGCCCAGTGCCAACCCTTTTGGCTATGTGAGCCCCACCAGTGCAGCACATGTATTATCCGGCCTTGGCGGTAAAATCCCATATATCCTCGACGGCGGGACTTGCCAGGTAGGGCTCGAGTCCACTATTGCAGAGGTATTACCGGACAAAGTATTACTCCACCGAGCCGGCGCTGTTTCAGCACAGGATATCCGCCATATCGCAGGAATGCCGGTTGAAGCCCCCATCCATCAATCGCGACCTGATACCCCAGGTCAATTGAAAAGTCATTATGCCACGCATACCCCGCTGTATCGGGGAGATATCCCGGCATTGCTGGACCAGTTTCCCGGAAAACGTATTGCCCTGCTGCTTTTCCAGGAAATAAAAGAAGTAAGATCTTCCCCGCATATCAGTCAGTTTGTTTTGTCGCCGGCCGGCGATCTCGCGGAAGCCGCACAGCATCTTTTTGCCACCATGCGAAGAATCGATTCCATGGGGTTTGATCTGGTGATTGCCGATTATTTTCCGGATACAGGTATCGGCCGTGCCATCAATGACCGGCTGGAAAGGGCAAAAGCAGTTTATAAAACACCGTAACCGGACCTTCCTTTCAAATTCGACTGGGCAAAATTCTCTGCCAGGCAAACAGTTTGCAACGGATATTTGCAACCCGATATGACCTACGCTGAAACCTTAGACTTTCTGTACACGCGGCTGCCTATGTTCAGTCGCATAGGGCCCGCTGCCTATAAGAAAGACCTTACCAATACCATCGCTTTATTAGCAGCCCTGGACAACCCCCATCATCAATTTAAGAGTATTCATATTGCCGGTACCAATGGAAAGGGTTCTACCAGTCATATGCTGGCCGCTATCTTGCAGGAAGCTGGTTATCAAACAGGACTGTACACTTCTCCGCACTTGCATGATTTCCGGGAAAGGATCCGGATCAATGGCCGGTTATGTGAAGAAAACTTCGTGATAGATTTCACAGAACGTATCCGGCCGGTGATGGAAGAGATTGAACCTTCTTTTTTCGAGATCACAGTGGCCATGGCTTTTGCCTATTTTGCCCAACACCGCATAGATATTGCTGTTGTGGAAACCGGACTGGGTGGCCGTTTAGACAGTACGAATGTGCTGCATCCCGAACTCAG
>CAZAOR010000016.1:0-3277 GCA_964486805.1 uncultured Sediminibacterium sp.
GTGTGGATGGGTTGTCAGGGAGGTAACCTGATGATCTATGATACTTCGACCCGCAGCACCCGGTTCCTGCAGGATCCTGTTTTCAAGGGATCCACGATCCGGTATATCACCGGGGATGAAAACGGGCAGATACTTTTCGGCACTTTTCAGGGAGATATTATTCGTTTTGATGGAAAGCATTTTGAAGTTATCCAGTCACTCGGTTCCATGGTACACAAGATGATGATTGACCGGGCGGGGAAACTATGGGCCAGTGCGGACAATAATGGACTCTTCTGCCTCAGCCCTGATGGCCGCAATATTATCTGGCATTTTACAGCGGGACACAATGATGGACACAGCCTCTTTGCCAATACCGGCCGGGATATCGAACAGCTCAATGATTCAACTATTGTATTCGGTGCAGATGCCATGAACTTTATTGATACCCGTACAGGCCGGGTACGATGGCTCACCGTTGATCAGGGACTGCCGGGAAATACGATACAAAGAATGCGCATGGACGGGAATGGCTATTTGTGGATGATTACCCTGAACGGACTTTGCAGGTACAATCCGGCAACCGGCCGGATAACCTCCTATAACCGGAAAGATGGTATCCTGGTTTCCAATCTCACGACGGAAGCGGATTGTTTTACCCGGGATGGCGTCATGATGTTTACGGGCCTGAATGCAATATTGTATTTCAAGCCATCCGCCTTTCGGAATACAAGCCCACCCGATGTAACCATCACGGACTGCAAATTATTCAATGATTACCTGCCGGTGGATTCTCTGCTGCGATTACCCGAAATCAACCTGGGTCCGGCCCAAAATTCCCTGAGTATTTATTTCGCTGCGCTGAGCTACCTGAAGCGGGAAAAACTTAGTTACTACTATAAAATGTCCGGGATCGATAATGAATGGCTGAAAGCCGATCACCAGAATTATGTGAACTATTCCCTCCTGCCTCCCGGCCATTATAGTTTTATGGTGTATTGTGAAAACATTGATGGGGTAAGATCGGCGCATATCACTCAGATACGATTGTATATACGTCCTCCATTCTGGCAAACGGGGTGGTTTATCGGACTGGTACTCGTCAGTCTTTCCGGGATTGCCTATTTCATCCACCGGTTGAGAATAAACCGGTTACTCGCGGTTGAAAAAGTGCGAAACCGGGTAGCACGTGACCTGCATGATGATATGGGCAGCACCTTGAGTACCATTAATATTCTGAGTGCCATGGCTCGTACACGCATGCAGTCAGATCCCGTGAAAACACAGGAATACCTGGGTAAAATCAGTGATAACAGCCAGCGAATGATGGAGGCAATGGATGATATTGTATGGAGCATTAAACCCAGTAATGACAGCATGCATAAAATGACGGCCCGTATGCGGGAGTTTGCTGTGAACCTGCTGGAACCCAAGGATATCGCCATCAAATTTGCTGTGGGTGACAAGATTGATGAATTAAAACTGGATATGGAAGCAAGGCGGGATCTTTTCCTGGTATTCAAGGAAGCGGTGAATAACGCCGCCAAATACGCTCATGCAGGCTGGGTAAGCATCCGGCTCGAAAAACTACCAGGCTTTTTAAGCCTGATTGTAGAAGATAATGGCATAGGTTTTGCGGTGGATTCGGCAGATAATGGCAACGGGCTGGGCAATATGCGCAAAAGAGCAAGTGCATTACACGGAACACTTTCCATCCAGTCAGCAAGTGGCCAGGGTACCAGGGTTTCATTGCTGGTGCCGATTGTTTCATGATGGACCCGCTTGGCGGGTTTAAAAACCTGCACTATGGGAACTGCCAGAATCATCAGCCTCAAATTCAGGTTCTTCACCTTCGCCTGTATCGCCCTCTTGTTATGGTCCTATCGCTATCATCCGGAGCAGGCCCGCCTGCATTTTCTGCCGGTGGCAGGCGAACCATTCCACCTTATCAGTTTTACAGAGTACCTGCTTACGGAAGCCCTCTTGCATTTTCGCATACCCATGTTGTTTGGCATCGCCGGGTATATCTGCGCCATGCAACGGCAGGCAACGGTGACAGATGGTATCTCCCGGAAAGTAAAAAGCCTTTTGATTCCCTACCTGGTTTGGAGTGCCGCCGGATTAGCCCTTGGCCTTGCCTGGCATTACCTGCCTGCAACGGATACCGTGCTGGCAGAATACCAGGTGAATCCGGCTATGAGAGGTCTTGTAATTCACGAAACAGGCTGGATGCATGTATTGTATCGTTGGTTGTTTGATCCCGCCGCCTTTCAGGTATGGCTGCTACTCGCTCTGTTTATTTTCAACTGGATACAGCCCTTCATTCAATGGTCGCTGAAAAGCAATGCGGCAGTATGGTTCCTTATGGTACTGCTGTTATGGCTTTTTGGTACTAATTTCCTGGTAGTGGATGCAAGGGGATTGTTTTATTTCAGCCTGGGTATCTGGCTGTACCAATCAAATATTTCGCTGGAAAAAGCACCTTCCTGGTACCGGCCGGCCGTTGTCTGGAGCCTTTTTTTCCTGATCAGTTTGCTCAAAACATATATGGCATTCCAGAGTGATCTGCACCCGGCCCTCTACCGGCTGGCATCGGTTCTGCACGAAGCAGCGGTGCTGGGTATCATACCCGCCATCTGGTTCGGCTCCGATACTCTGGTAAGGACTGCCATGCGTCAACATTGGTTTGTATGGGCTGCATCTTTCTCCTTCTTTATATTCGGACTGCATGCACCCCTGATGTTGTACATCCACCAACTGCTGGAAGGGCTGTTTGCGGACCAGCCCATGGCAGAAATAGGTAATTTCCTGCTCACACCAGTCCTGGTATTGGCCTGTTGCCTGCTCGTAGGCGCCTGCATCCGCAAATGGCTGCCAGGCGTTTATAAACTGAGCGTGGGAGCCGGCTAAAACACGGAGCCCCGGATTAACCGGCCTGATAACAAATTGTATGGTTTCCCCGCCAGGATATCCGAACTTGCAGGAACCCAAGGATGCCTATGCCTGCCAACAACCCAGCAACAGTAGATGCTTATATCCGTAGTTTCCCGAAGCCGGTTGCGGATAAACTAAAGCAAATGCGGGCGATTATCCGCCAGGTGATCCCCGATGCGGAAGAACTAATCAGTTATAGAATGCCCGGCTATCGAATGGGCAGGATGCTGGTATGGTTTGCCGGTTATCAGCACCATATCGGATTTTACCCGGGGGCAGATGGTATTGCCGCTTTTCAACCGTACTTTGGGTCCTATCATTTTTCAAAGGGGGCCGTACAATTCCCGCTGGATGCCGACCTCCC
>CAZAOR010000017.1:0-3732 GCA_964486805.1 uncultured Sediminibacterium sp.
CTATTCATCAATCCCAAATTTCATGAGCAAAAATGCTACCCCTGCCAGGCTCGCCCTGTGGTTATGCTTGTTTGTCAGTTTCGCCCTTCCGGGTCTCTCGCAGACTGTTGGCTGGAACTTTACTGCCGGCACTGCCAGCCCCTCTGCTACTTCAGCCAATATTACCTGCTCAGATCTCGTTCAGGGGAATAATAATGGCACCACCAGTTTTATCACGACCACTTCTGCTTCTTCTGGCTATACCGGTTCTTCGGGAACCTTTAATGCCGGTATTGCCGCACGCACAGGTGCACTGAATACTGCTTCCGGCGGGAGTCCTTATATCGAATTCACGTTAACACCGGATGCCGGATATTATATAACAGTCAGCAGTTTGAATTTTGGGGTGCGCAGCACTTCTACGGGTCCGCAGGCATACAGTATTCGAACCAGCCTTGATAATTTCACATCCGATATTGTTACCGGCACTATCAGCGCAAACAGCAACTGGTCTCTGAAAACAAATACCGGTCTGGCAATTACTGCTGGGGTATCTGCACCGCTGACGATCCGTATTTACGGATACAACGGAACCGGCAATGCTTCCGCGAATACCGCCAATTTCAGGTTTGATGATATTGCTGCCGGGGTCAGCGCTTTATTGCCGGCTATTTCCAGTAATGCGAATCTGTCGGCTTTATCTCTCGGTGCGGGAAGCATCAGCCCGGCATTCAGTTTTGATACGTACAGTTATGCACTTGCCGTGCCCAATGCAATAAGTACAACCAGCCTTTCATTTACGACCGCCGAATCGCATGCAACGGTCACTACCCGTCTCAATGGGGGAGCTTTCGGCAACCCATCCGGCAATTACAATCTCAACGTCGGCAGTAATACGCTCGACATCAAAGTAACAGCCCAGGATGGTATGACAACCAATACATATAGCATTGCCATCAACCGGGCGGCACCGGCCACCCCTGTGCTCTTATTAAATACGGTTCTTGGGGATTTCGGTAATGTTTGTATCAATGGCACCCCTGCGGTGCTGGCATTCAGTATCAACGGTTCAGATATTACGGGTCCGGTTACTGTTACCGGACCTTCAGGCTTTGCATTTTCCACTGCTGCATCCGGAGGATTTTCAAATCCCTTGAGTTTTTCTCCGGCTAGCGACTTTAGCGGTCAGATGATCTATGTGCAATTCAGCCCTGCTGCCATACAGGCTTATGATGGCACCATCACCGTGAGCGCAGCCGGATCTGCCGATCTCGCTGTTGCCGTTACCGGCAGCGGATATAATCAAACACCGACTGTCAGCAACGGAACCATTTCAGTTCATGGAACCACTGCTGTGTTGAACGGCATCCTGAATGCAACTGGTTGTACGGCTGTAAGCAGTTATGGCTTTGAATACAGCAATGTTTCAGGCTTTGCCAATGGTACAGGTATCCAGGTAACTGCTTCGAACCTGGGTAGCGGCACATTCAGCGCTACGGTTTCCGGGCTGGATCCCAATGTTACGTACTATGTAAAAGCATTTGCTGCGAATCATGGCGGTACTGCTTATAGCAGTCAATCCGGGTTTACCACTTCTTCGATCATTCCGCTCGTGATTGCCGATCAGCCTTTGTACCGGTATACCGAAACATTTACGGATATCAGTAACTGGGCGCCAAATTTTACCGGCGGTGCCGGCGCCAATCATTTTGGCGCGGTTCCGGTGAATGCATCCGGCGCTATTCCTGATGGGAAGAAAGTGACAGTGTCTTCTGCCGCTTTCGCTTCGGGTTCCACAGGTGGTGTGCAGAAGGGAGCCGGTAACCTGGTATTGCTCTCAACCGGTTCCACGGATAATACCAGTGCAGTAGCCCTGGATTATTACCTGGATTTTACCGGCGTCAATGCAGGCACCTTGAGTTTCGACTGGGCATCTGTCAACAACTCCACCGGTAATCGCAATGGTTCTCTGCGGGTATATGCATCAATCGATGGTGCCAACTTTACAGAATTAAGTGGTGCTGATGTACTCAATATCACGAATAATGTTCCGAGTACCGGCACAGTCAGCAGTGTACCGTTGCCTGCAATGTTCCATAACAATGCAAATGCGCGTATCCGGTTTTATTATTATAACGGAACAGGTGGGGTGATCGTGCCGCCTGCCACCAGTATCAGCGGCTCCCGTCCCAAGATCAGTATTGATAACCTCACCATAACCGGGATCTCATCTTCTCCCTGCGCTACGCCTGCCGTTGCCGCCACCGGGTTACAATTCAGCGATGTAGGAGAAACCAGTGTACAAGGAAATTTTACCGCTGCCAGCCCGGCTCCCAATGAGTACCTCGTTATCATGAGTGAAAACAACAGCCTTACTTCCAATCCTGTTGACGGCCAGACCTATTCTTTAGGCGATAATGTGGGAGACGGGACAGTCGTTGGCAAGGGAACTGATCTGCACTTCACTGCGACCGATCTTACCGGTGCTACCAACTATTATTTCTTTGTATTTTCTGTCAACAGTGTTTGTACTGGCGGACCTAAGTATTTAACATCGGATATCCTGACCGGGAGTGTTACCACCCAGGCAGGATTACCTGATTGTGCAGAACCGGTTTCCGCCCCAACTGATCTTAATCTGGTGGCAGGTATCAATACTGTGCAGGGCAGCTTTACCGCATCCGGGGCCGATGAATACCTGGTCCTGCAAACTACCGACAATACCCTGTCAGCGTTGCCGGTTAATGGCACAGCCTATCAAGTGAATGCACTGATCGGCAATGCCAAACTGGTTTACAAGGGAAATCTTTCTTCATTTACTGTGAACGGACTTGCACCTGCAACAACTTACTACTACTTTGTATTCCCTGCAGGGTCACAGGCCTGTATAAACGGACCGGCTTATCATACCAGTAACCCGCTGACAGCTTCGGTGACCACGCTGCCCTTACCCCCCTGCAGTACGCCGTTGGCACAGCCTTCTGATTTAAGTACCAATGCTTCCAACAGCAGTATCAGTGCAACTTTTAACAGTGCGGGATCCGGATACCATTATTTAGTGATTATCAGCGAGTCACCAACACTATCCGGCCAGCCGCAGGATAATACCGATTACACACCGGGCACGGCTTTCGGCGGTGGTACGGTCATCTCCAATAGTACCGCTACCAGTTTCATTGCCAATAATCTCCATGCAACAACCACTTATTATTTCTTTATCTATGCGGCAAATGAAAACTGCACCGGCGGTACCAAATATTTATTGACAAACCCATTGACAGGTTCGGCAACCACTTCCAATACACCGCCGAATCATTATTATTTTGGGAACCTGCATGCCCATTCTGATTATTCGGATGGTAATAAAGACCACCCTGGCTTTACGCCGGCAGATAATTATAATTATGCCCTGGGTTCAATGGGAATGGATTTCCTGGGAATTTCAGAGCATAACCACTTCTCTTCACCCGACAATCCCGGTAATGAAATCGCCAATTATCACCTCGGTTCCGGACAAGCTGCCAGTTTTACTGCGGCACATCCGGGATTCCTTGCCATGTATGGTATGGAGTGGGGTGTGATTTCCGGAGGCGGACATGTGGTTGTGTATGGAGATGGCATGAATGACCTGTTTGGCTGGGAGTCGAACGTGAATGGTAATGTAGGACCGAACTATGATGTGTATGTGCCCAAGAGCACCTACACAGGACCTGACGGCTTGTTTAAAACGATCAATGATTATCGGGATAAAAA
>CAZAOR010000018.1:0-7225 GCA_964486805.1 uncultured Sediminibacterium sp.
ATACCCTGCAGGCCAAACTGCCGGAGATGGTCACCAAATATATCGGCCCGCAAATTCAGCAGGTAATGGGGATCAGCCTGGAGCAGTTTCGGACCAAAGGCAATCAACTTGGTTTTGAACTGCAACCGCTCACCTCGATACACCTGTACTCTCACAGCAATGCTGAGCTTTCTCCGCCGGGCGATCCAATGTATGTGTACCTATTCAGTGCGGTAGCCATATTCATGCTCTTGATCGCATGTATCAACTTTATCAATCTGTCCACTTCAGGCGCTTCAAAACGCGCAAAAGAAGTGGGTATTCGCAAGGTGATCGGATCGGGTCGCGGGGCCTTGGTAAGGCAGTTCCTGCTGGAGTCAGCAGTACTCGTGGCCATCGCACTCGCGGTTTCTGTTTTGATAATAAGATTGGCCCTGCCTGTTTTTAATCAGTTATCGGGCAAGCACCTGCAGTTTGTATTTACATGGCAAATAGTGTTGTCATTTTTGTTACTGGGAATTCTTGTGAGTGCTTTGGCTGGTATGTATCCGGCATTTGTTTTATCTGCTTTTAAACCCGTTACCGTACTCAAAGGCGGTATGGGAAGAGATGGTAAAACAAGCTTTAACCTGCGCAGCGGGCTGGTGGTCTTTCAGTTTATTATTTCAACGGGTTTGATCATTGGCACTCTCGTAGTCTGGCAGCAGATGAAATATATCCAGCATAAGAACCTTGGTTACCAGAAAGAACAATTACTCACGCTGACGGATTCCTATGCGCTTGGGCAACAGGAACAGGTTTTTAAGGAGGAGATGCTGAAAGATCCGCGCATCTTACATGCAACTGTTTCATCTTACCGTCCGGTTGGGCCTAGTAACAACAATAATGCCCTGGCATATGCCGCCGGGCATGCAGAACAGATCATGAAAACCATAGAGTTTCATATAGATGACCAATATATTCCCACTTTCGGAATGCAGATGGCGGCTGGCAGGAATTTTCAGCCGGATATGCCCACTGATTCTGCAGCAATGATTGTGAATGAAGAAGCAGCCCATGCATTTGGCTGGGATAACGGAACGGCAATAGGCAAGACCATCATACGGCAGAACAGTGACAGAGGCTTCAATGTACCCTTTCATATTATAGGGGTTGTCAGGGATTTTCATTTCAAGTCATTGCACGAACCGATTACCCCCTTACTGATGACGCTAGAGCAGGATCATGGGCTGGTGTTCAAAGTAAAAACGGATAATATCACCGGATTGATCTCAGATATGAAGCACAAATGGGAGCAATTCCATACAGGAGAGCCGTTTAATTACGAATTCATGGATGACCTGTACAACCAAACTTATGCGGCCGAAGTAAGAACCGGCACAATCCTGGACATTTTTGCGGTGCTGACCATATTGGTAGCCTGCCTGGGATTGTTTGGGCTGGCTACCTATACAGCCGAACAGCGTTTAAAAGAAATCGGTATCCGCAAAGTGTTAGGCGCCAGTGTTTCACAAATCACGCAAATGTTGTCGATTAGATTTATAAAATTAGTACTGATTGCCTGCTGTATTGCTTTTCCCCTAGCCTGGTGGGTAATGCATCAATGGCTGCAAAGTTTCGCATACCGGATCCATATCGGCTGGTGGATGTTTGTAGTATCCGGATCGCTGACGATCCTGATAGCACTATGTACTGTAAGTTTTCAGGCTATCCGGGCAGCAGTGGCAAACCCGGTTCGGTCACTGCGGGCAGAATAAGTGAAAAAAGAAAAAATTAACGCATCTCACTGTTGTTTTAAACCGATCACTATGTTGAAGAATTATCTGAAAACTGCCTGGAGAAACCTGATGAAAAGCAAGGTTTTTTCAATTATCAATGTCCTGGGCCTGACAATTGGTATCACTGTTTGTATGATGATATACCTGTTCATCATTAATGAATTCAGTTACGATAGGTTTCATCAAAACGGAGATCGTATTTACCGGGTTATGCGAGGTTTTGTGCGCGATGGCAAAACCAGTAATGTTGCCTACCTGTCTGGCCTTTATGCACCCGCTCTGATGAATGATTTCAAAGGAGATATTACCCATGCTGTTCGGGTGAATCCAACAGACAATCTGGTTACCGTGGGGGATCAGTCGTTTCATGAAAAAAATGTGGTAGATGTGGATCCTGATTTTTTCCAGGTCTTTACATTTCCCCTGCTCAAAGGGGATCCTGCAACTGTTTTGAAAGATCCGGGTAATGTGGTATTGACAGTAACTACTGCCAGAAAATATTTCGGTGATCCGAAGTCAGCAATGGGAAAGCTGATTACCCTGGATAAAAACCTGTCGCTGAAAGTAGCAGGTATTATGCAGGATGTTCCGGCAAATTCACACCTGCAATTCGACCTGGTAGTTCCGCTTGAAAACTATAAGAATGCAGGTATTATGCAGGTTTGGATCAACAATGGCCTGTTTACCTATGTATCGCTTGCACCTGGTGCAGATGTAGTGTCTATCGAAAAACGACTACCTGCATTCATGGAAAAGTATATGGGGGCGGATATGCGCAAATATGGCTTCAAATTTAACCTCTCCCTGACACCCTTGAAGGATGTTTATTTTAGCAATGAGAGCTTCGATAATAGTATACCGCATGGCGATAAAAAAGTGGTATATATATTTCTGTCAATAGCGGTTTTGATCCTGCTGATTGCCTGTATCAATTTCATGAATCTGTCTACTATCAGAGCGGTTGAACGATCCAAGGAAGTAGGTCTGCGCAAAGTATTGGGCGCACTGCGTAAGAACCTGGTATGGCAGTTTATCGGGGAATCGGTATTGCTGGCGCTGGTTTCCTGCTTATTGTCAGTGGCGTTACTGACACTGACTATGCCCTGGTATAATAATTTATTGGGGCATAGCCTGACCGTTTCCTGGCATACCTGGCCGGTTTATCTATTTCTTACGGGTATTATATTGTTAGTTGGTTTCCTGGCGGGCAGTTACCCGGCATTTTTTCTTTCCAGGTTTTCGCCCGTAGAGGCCTTAAAAGGAAAGCTCCGCCTGGGTAAGGGCGGCGCTTCGTTCCGGCAGATACTGGTTGTTGTTCAATTCAGTATTTCCGTGTTTCTGATCATCAGTACCATTATTATATATAAGCAGATGCATTTCCTTCGAAACCGGCAATTGGGATATGACCAGGAACAGACCCTGATAGTTGCTATTGATAACAGTGATTTTTATAAAAACATGAACGTTTTCAAAATTGATATGCAGCAGCAACCGATGGTAAAATCCGTTTCGCTGATGTCAGGAGAGCCTGGCGGCTTTTTTGATGGTCAGGCCTTTGATGTACAGGGTCATGCGGAACGCTGGAATGCCCGGACAGAATATGCGGATTTTGAGTTTGTTTCAACACTGGATTTGAAAATCGTTGCCGGCAGAAATTTTTCGGCAGAATTTCCCACTGATACCACACAGTCTGTTCTGATAAACGAAACTGCTGCCGAAAAGCTCGGCTGGTCACCTGGCCAGGCGATCGGGAAATGGATACAGAATACTGTTCGTGATAACCATAAGCGCCAAATCATCGGTGTAGTAAAGGATTTTAATTTCCAGTCGCTCAAGGAAAATATTGACGCGCTCGTTATTTCACCGAACAAGGACAGGCGGGTAGCCTTGGTAAAATTCCGGCAGGGAGATATCCAGGCAGCGATTGCAGCAGTGAGAAACGAATATGCAAAGGTGGCGCCGGGATATCCATTTGAATACCGGTTCCTGGATGAACAATTTGATAAACTCTATAAAAAAGATATCCGTCAGCAAACCATTCTGACCATATTTTCCTGCCTCGCTATTTTCGTGGCCTGTCTTGGATTGTTCGGTCTTGCCTCCTTTGCTGCCACAAAACGAATCAAAGAGATTGGCGTGCGGAAAGTGCTGGGATCTTCTGTCAATGGAATTGTCTTATTACTTTCAAGGGATTTGCTGAAGCCTGTATTAATTGCCACCTGTATTGCATTGCCTGCCGGCTATTATGCCATGCAAAAATGGTTGGAAAGCTTCGCTTATAAAACTTCTGTTAATTGGTGGGTATTCCTGTTGGCAGCTATGATCACTTTCGCCATTGCTTTTTTTACAGTTGGCTGGAAATCATTCAGGGCTGCCATGGAGAATCCCGTAAAATCGCTGAGAACGGAATAGACAGGTGAATAGCCAATAGTGGATACTCAACGTTACGCTGCATCATTCCCTATTGTCTATTCACCATTCACCCATAAACGGACTTAACCATAAAGTTGTTTTTAAACCGACCGCCATGTTAAGAAACTATCTGAAAACCGCTTGGCGAAACCTGTCTGCCAATAAAATGTTTACTGCGTTAAACATTGCCGGACTGTCAGTAGGCTTATGTGTTTGCATCACGTTGTTTGCCTGTATATCTCACGAACTTAGTTTCGACAGGATGTATCGAAATGGGAAGAATATTTACCGGGTAAATATGCAGACAACAGAACCGTATAACTACCAGGTTTGGGCAGAGCTGCCCAATGCGGTGGGCCCCGCCATGCAGCAGGAAATTCCACAGGTGCAAAAGATGACACGGCTGATCAAGCACGATTTCGGGGCTTCCGTATCATTACGGACGGGTCAAAAAAGTTTTGTTGAAAAGGGCTTATATATGGCAGATACGGCCGTATTCAGCATGTTTGATTTTCAATTCATCGAAGGGAGCGCACATACTGCTTTTTCACAACCCAAGTCAATTGTGCTTTCTATGGAAGCGAAAAAAAGGCTGTATGGGAACGAGCCTGCGTTCGGGAGGATCATTTATATAAATAATAAAGATACCCTGCATGTATCAGGCGTTTATAAGGATCTGCCGGAAAACAGCACTATTGATTGTGATATGGTGTACAATATTATGGATTCATGGGCGGGTAAAAACGTGTACTGGAGTAATGCCAGCTATGAAACTTATTGCCAGTTAACTCCCGGTTCAGACATTCAGCATGTACAAACATTAGCCACGGGATTGATTGATAAGCATGTTGAAAAAGATAACCAGTATTTTACAAAGTTTATTCTTCAGCCGCTGGCTGATATTCACCTCTATTCAGCCGGTATTCGTGCGGGGTACTCCGGCAGGATCGGTAATATTACATTGGTAAAGGCCCTGATATTTTTGTCATTGCTGATATTACTGATCGCCTGTATCAATTATATGAACCTGGCCACAGCGCGTTCCCAGAAAAGGGCGAAGGGCGTGGGAATCAGTAAAGTATTGGGGGCCAGCATGAGGAACCTGGTACTCCTTTTTTACACTGAAACAGCAGTGCTTTCGCTGGTTGCAATAATAGCAGGTTATTTATTGGCACTTCTTGCGCAACCCTTGTTTTTCCGGATCACTGGTATACAACTAGAATCACAGGCTTTTTTCCGGCAATCGGTTTTTGCCGGCCTCGTCATTATTTGGCTGATTGTTACACTTGTCGCAGGCAGTTACCCGTCGCTTTCATTATCACGTATATCCCCGCTTGTTTTAATGAAGGAATTAAAAATAAAACATTCGGGTGCAGATTTCATACGGAAAGGATTGGTGCTGTTTCAGTTTACGGCTTCGGTAATACTGATTGCAGGCGTCATTGTCATTGCGCAGCAAATGCGGTATGTAAGAAACAAAGACCTCGGGTATAATCCTAAAGGAATTCTCGCTATTTCTATCAAAGCAGCACAGAACAAGCAACAGGTTGCTGCGCTGACGAACGATTTAAAGGAGATGACAACAGTGGAAAGTGTATCTGCTGTTCAATCCATACCAGGTGATATTGAAAGCGGGAGGAGTGTGAGAAAACTGGTTACGGACAAAAACGGCTATCCCGTAAAAACCTGCCATACGGATGGCGGTATTGTAAAAACCATGCAACTGCAACTGTTAGCTGGCACCACGTTGCCACAAACACTGGCAGAGAATGACACAGGCTGTTATGTATTGATTAACGAAGCTGTGATGAAATATCTCGGGTATAAAACAGCACAGGAAGCAGTCGGAAAATATATCGGAACGGAAATGCTGGATAAAGCGATTATCACCGGCGTAGTCAGGGATTTTAACTACAAATCCCTCCGTGATGAAATTGGGGGATATGTTTATTATACAATGAATAAAGCCCCAGAATCCCTGCGCACCATGCTTATCCGAAATAACACATCCGATCTGCCTGCATTCATGCAACAGGTACATACTGTATATAGAACTGATATGCCCGCCGCTGCCTTCGATTACCAATTCCTCGATTCCTATATACAGAACTTATACATCTCGGAGCAACACACGGCTATTATCACCAGCGTGTTTTCCTTACTGGCCATATTTGTAGCCTGTCTCGGCTTATTTGGCCTTGCAGCATTTACAGCTGAGCAAAGAACCAAGGAGATCGGTATCCGGAAAGTGCTTGGCGCCAGTGTCATGAACATTACAAAGCTCCTTACAAAAGACTTTTTGAAACTCGTAGTCATCGCTGTGGTGCTTGCTATTCCGGTTACCTGGTGGTTAATGAATCATTGGCTGAAGAATTTCAACTACCGAATTGCCATCAGCTGGTGGGTATTTGGTGCAGCGGGTATGATAGCCATTATCATTGCTTTGTTTACGGTCGGCACGCAGGCTATTAAAGTTGCCATGACAAACCCCGTGAAATCGTTGAGAACAGAATAAGTGAAAAATGGAAAAATGGAAGAATTTAATAATGGCGCATTCACGATCATTTGAACGCTGATTTCCCATTATTCATCCCGATGATCACTTCGTTCTGTCGCGATCTCGATAGACTCTGATTTTCACTTTTCATTTCCCACTTTTCGCCATCCCGCCTAATTCTGCTACTTTTAGACCCTAAAACGCCTTTATGAAATCAATGCTTACCTTGCTGAGCTGCCTGCTTACCCTCGGGATCAGTGCACAGACCAAGATTACCAAAACAAATATTGTCGGAAAATGGGCTGTCAATGCCATCGAAATGCAGGATGTGTTTTATTACAATGTTGAAAAAGACTCCCTTGCAATCGGTAGTGTTCTGAAAGAGCAGATGAAAGATACTGCGCAACTTTCCATTATAAAAAATGCACTGAAATCACAGACCGGCGTCTTTTCAAAAATGTATTTTCAGTTCAATGCAGATGGTACCGCTGTCATGAACTCCGGTGTAGAGCCGGCTACCTCCACCAGTTATTCGGTAGATGAAGAAAACTCAACAATT
>CAZAOR010000019.1:0-5608 GCA_964486805.1 uncultured Sediminibacterium sp.
AAAAGAGGAAATTGTGGAGAACTGGCTGCCCCGCTATACCGGGGAGAAGCTGGAGAATTTCGGAAAATATGTCCTGCTGACAAATTTTGGCAATTATGTAGAGATGTTTGCCAAATGGCATAAGGTGAAAGTGGTGGGTGCGGACCGGCCCATGCAGTGTGCTACGGCCAACGGTATTACCATTATCAACTTCGGCATGGGTAGCCCGGGTGCTGCTACGATCATGGATCTCCTGACGGCTATTGAACCCCAGGCCGTTCTTTTTCTGGGCAAATGCGGGGGATTGAAGAAACGCAATAAGATCGGTGATCTTATATTGCCCATCGCCGCTATACGCGGGGAGGGTACTTCCAATGACTATTTTCCGCCGGAAGTGCCGGCCATGCCTGCCTTTGCCTTGCAGAAAGCAATATCGACGACGATTCGGGACTATCAGGTTGATTACTGGACCGGCACGGTTTACACTACCAACCGGCGTGTATGGGAACATGATGACCTGTTCAAAGAATACCTGACACAGGTAAGGGCTTATGCGATTGACATGGAAACTGCCACTATTTTTACGGTCGGATTCTATAATAAGATACCCACTGGCGCCCTGTTGTTAGTCAGTGATCAACCTATGATACCGGACGGTGTTAAAACAGAGGCGAGTGATAAAAAAGTAACTTCTCAGTTTGTGGAAAACCATCTGAAAATAGGGATTGATTCCTTGAAACAACTTATCAATAAAGGGCAAACAGTACGGCATCTTCGGTTCTGACCCAAAAAAATGTTAAATATCAGTCTTTCCAGAGGAATGGAAAGAGTATCAAGGCCAGGGCTATGACCATGATATCAAGTCCTGCCAATAGTCCGATCATTTGCCACCAACCCGCCTGAATAACGGAAGAGAAAGCCGCTGATGATAGCTTCATCAAGAGTAATAACTGTGGTACAATGATGGGGAATCCCATAATGGCCATCAGAGCGGATTGCTGTTGCGCTTTTGCTGCGATGGCTGCCAGGAAAGTGAAAACAAGGCTCAGGCTGATACCGCCCAGTATCGTTAAAAAAAGGAAGGTAAGCAGGTGTTCCAATGGATTTCCCAGCAATACCGTAAATACGCCGAGGCTGATCAGGCTCATCACCATCATCAGCAGGGAATTGAAGAGCAGTTTGGCTAAAACAAAATCCCGAGGACCGGCGATTGAATAGAAGTAGAGCATACGGCCCCGGTTTTCCTGTAAGAAGCTTTTGGCGACGGCATTGATACAAACAAACAGTTGGATCACCCAGAACAAGCCATTCCATACTTTGTCTTCCGGCTGATCCATCGATAGATATACGACGTAAATAGTCGAAGCCACGTAAAGCAATACCCCGTATAAGGTGTACTGCTGGCGGGTTTCCAGCAATAGGTCCTTTTTCACAAGGGCCAGCACCCGGCTAGATTTTTTCATGGGCGCATTTTCGGCAGCGGGGCTCATAGGTTTCCTTTTCGCCTAACAAAACCTGACCTTCCTGGCTGGTTTTGCGGAATGAAATATTGGCAATATTACCGCAGCACATGCAAATCGCATGCAGTTTGGTGATATAATCCGCGATAGCCAGTAAGCCGGGCATAGGGCCGAAGGGCTTACCCTGGTAGTCCATGTCCAGTCCGGCAACAATGACCCGGACTCCTTTCAAGGCCAGCATCTCACAAACAGCGGTGATCTCGGCATCAAAAAACTGGGCTTCATCAATTCCCACCACATCTACCCCTTCTGCCATCAGCAGGATAGTCTGGGAATTATCGATAGGTGTCGACAGTATGGCATTGGCATCATGGCTCACTACCTGTGTTTCATCATATCTTACATCAATAGCCGGCTTGAATATTTCTACTTTCAGGTTGGCGATGCGTGCCCGTTTGAGCCGCCGGATCAGTTCTTCGGTCTTGCCGCTGAACATACTGCCGCAGATCACTTCGATCCAGCCCCTTCTTTCACCTGTTAAATTGGGTTCTATGAACATCTGAATAATAAATTTTACAGGAAATCGTTTGTAACTTTAAGCATCCTGTACAGAACCCCCCAAATGTATTACATCCCATGGAAAGAGTTGGTACCCTCATCCATAAACTGTTAGAACAGTTTGAGCAACAGGCAGGGCCTGAGAAAATGGCTGTAACCACGCAGTTATTGCTGGCAGAATTGCAGCAATTATCCCAAACTAACAAAAAGCCTGGTCAGCGCGTATCGGTGGTACTCCCTGCAGTTACCGCTGTACTCTCTGCCCCGGGGCAGGAGACTCAGCCCGAGAAAAAGAAACCGTTGGAATTTGCCATGCCCTGGAATGAAAAAATTGCAGCAGAAATTGCTGCTGAGATTCCGACACTGGCCCATCAGCCTGCGATTGCTCAGGAAATACCCGTGCCGGTAAAAAACGTGGTTGCTGCTACAAGCCCGGTCAGGGAATTTAACAGCGTACTGGCCAGGCCTGCCGAAAGTCTGAATGACCGGTTGAAAGAAGAAAAGACAGAAATCGCAACAGCACTCAAGGAATCCCCTATCCGGGATCTGAAAAAAGCTATTGGTATCAACGACCGTTTCCTTTTCCTGCATGAATTGTTCCGGGGCGATGAAAGTATTTACGAGCGCAGTATCAGAACGATCAATGGATTTTCTATTTATCCGGAAGCGGAATACTGGATACAGCGGGAATTGAAAGTAAAACTCAGTTGGCCGGATAACAGTGAAACGGTGAAACTATTTGATCAGTTGGTTCGCAGGAGGTTTGCCTGAATATACCGGATCACTTTCTCCGTGGCACCCGATTTCTCTACAGTATAAGCACCGGCGGCTTTTCCGGCTGCTGACAGGAAGGATTTATCTGTAAAAAGTTGTCCCAGTAAGGATTCTAATTCGAGTGCGCTTTCAATCGAGAATCCACCGCCTGCATCTATCAATTCTCCTGCTTCCCGGTATTTTTCATAAACCGGCCCGAAAACAACAGGTTTGTCATACACGCTTGCCTCCAGGATATTGTGAATGCCGTCATCGCCGAATCCACCCCCGATATAACAAACATCTGCATAGTGGTACAACCTGCTCAGCATACCAATATTATCCATGATCAGCACATGGATACTGGCAGGGATTTCTTCCCCATTGGCCAGCATTTGTAGGTACCGGGAATAACGGATAGCATGCTGGTATAATTGTTCGCATTCAGATAGTCTTTCTTCCTCAATATGATGCGGGGCTACCAGGAACCTGTATTGGGGGTGTGTATTGGCAAAATGATCCAGTTCTTCATCGTCTTCGGTCCAGGTACTTCCTGCCACCAGCACAGGATGATCAGAACAGAACCGTTCAACCGCTTGGATGGGTTGGAAAGTGGAGCGGATGGCAATGACCCGGTCAAAACGGGTATCTCCCGATACCATAACAGGCGGATGTGTATCCAGTGTATCGATCAGGTCTTTTGAATCTTCATCCTGCACCAGCAAACAGGTGAAGCAGTTGAGCATCTTCCGGTACATACTGCCATACCACCTGAAAAAAGGCTGATCATCTCTGAAAATGCCGGAAACGAGCAGGAGCGGGATCTTTCTTTTCCGTGCTTCCTGCAGATAGTAATACCAGAATTCATACTTGATGAACAGGATGAGTTCCGGCTTTACGGCATCCATAAAGCTACAGGCATTAGCGGGACTGTCCATTGGCAGGTAACACACATAATCGGCTCCCTTGTAATCTTTCCTGGCTTCATAACCGGAGGGCGAGAAAAAACTCAACAGGTAAAAGCGATCCGGGTATTTCTGCCTTAGTTGTTCGAATACCGGCAATCCCTGTTCAAATTCCCCGACAGAAGCACAATGCATCCAGATAACCGGCCTGGTATTTATGGAAATATCCCGGGCAATCTGTTCCAGTAAACCTTTTCTTCCGGCCACCCACGCACGGGCTTGCCGGTTCCGGGTTGCTAACAAACGGGCAATCAATGGATAAAGATGGATAAAAAGCCGGTATAATAACATGGTAAATCTTACTGCAATGACCAACAAAATAAACAATTAATCCCTGTATACCTAGCAAAATCAATCAGGAACGCATGGGCTTTTACAGTAATTTTGGCGGGCAAAATAGAATTTATGCGACCGATTCAAATGGTAGACACCAAAACCCAGTATCTCAGGATAAAAGCGGAAGTGGATGCTGCCATACAGGAAGTACTGGATAGTGCGGCATATATCAATGGAAAACCGGTACAGGATTTTTCCGAGGCCCTGGCAAACTACCTGGGGGTGAACCATGTGATACCCTGTGCCAATGGAACGGATGCTTTACAGATTGCTATGATGGCGCTTGGCCTGCAGCCGGGTGATGAAGTCATCACGCCTTCTTTTACTTATATAGCTACCACGGAAGTAGTAGCGCTTTTAAGATTGCGCCCCGTTTTTGTGGAAGTGAATCCGCAAACATTCTGTATGGATCCTGCGGCATTGAAAAAAGCCATCACCCCTCAAACAAAGGCTATCGTACCTGTGCATCTGTATGGACAGGCAGCTCCCATGGAGGAAATATTAGCGATTGCCCGGGAGCACAACATATCAGTGATTGAAGACAATGCCCAGGCGATCGGCTGTGATTATCGATTTTCCAATGGTACTGTTTGTAAAACCGGCACCATGGGGCATATCGGGGCCACTTCCTTCTATCCCAGCAAAAACCTGGGTGCATTTGGCGATGGCGGAGCACTTTGTACCAATGATGCAGCATTGGCGCATAAACTGAAGATGATCGCCAATCATGGCCAGCAGAAAAGATATTACCATGAAATAGTTGGCTGTAATTCCAGGCTGGATAGTATACAGGCAGCGATTCTGAATTGTAAATTGAAGCACCTGGATCAGTATAATGCAGCCCGTAATAAGGTAGCGGAATATTATGACCAGGCATTTACGGGTCACCCGAAAATTACCATTCCTGCGCGAGCCGCGTATAGTAACCATGTTTTTCATCAATACACGATCCTGGTTGAAAATGCGGACAGGGATGCCCTGCAGGCTTATCTCGCTCAACAAAAAGTACCCTCCATGATCTATTATCCGGTGCCGGGTCATCGCCAGCCGATGTTTGCAGGTCAGGCAGCACAAGTACCCCCAATGCCGGTTACCGATTGGTTGACAGAGCGGGTAATTTCCTTGCCGGTGCATACGGAAATGGAGGAGGAGCAGCTTGCGTATATCACGGATCAAGTACTTAACTTTTTAAAATAAGATCAAATGAAAATAGCTGTTGTTGGTACGGGCTATGTTGGGCTTGTAACGGGTACCTGTTTTGCCGAAACCGGTAACAAAGTAACCTGTATTGATATCAACCCGGATAAAATCAACCGTTTGTCCCGTGGGGAGATTACGTTATATGAGCCTGGCGTGGAGAAGATTTTCCTCCGCAATCTGAAGGAAGGCCGCCTTCGGTTTACCACGGATCTTGCGGAAGGGGTATCGGACGCAGTCATGATATTCCTGGCTTTACCTACACCCCCGGGGGAAGACGGTTCTGCGGATCTCAGTTATGTATTGGGTGTGGCGGATCAGCTGGGTAAAATCATGGATAGCTACAAAGTGATCGTGGAT
>CAZAOR010000020.1:0-4888 GCA_964486805.1 uncultured Sediminibacterium sp.
ATGCTGTAAGAAATGGAGGCGCATAATAGGGGTACGGGAATCTTATTTCAGCCATTTTTGAAATGCTTCCGACAAAGGTGAAACATCCTGTGAAGCGTAAGCCACCAACTGCCCGGCTTCATTCACCACATATTTATTGAAATTCCATTTCGGCGCCTGGTTACACCAACCATTGGCTGTGGCATGGGTAAGCCAGTAGAAAACCGGGTTCTGATCCGATCCTTTCACTACCCGGGATTTCTGCATAAGCGGAAAGCTGACGCCATAGTTAAGCCTGCAAAATTCTGCAATCTGGGCATCTGTACCTGGCTCCTGCTCCCTGAAATCATTCGCAGGGAAGCCAAGTATCTGCAAGCTGTCTCCATATAACACATGCAGGCGCTGCAGTTCATCGTACTGTCCTGTAAAACCACAGTTACTGGCTGTATTCACAATTAAAACCTTCTTTCCTTTTAATGAACCAAAATCAAAGAGCTGGCCCTTATTGTCTGTTACCTTCAGAGAATAAAACGAAACGGGGGGCACCGCTAAGCCTGGGGCAGATAGAATCGACCGACGCATTCCCACAAGCTTACCCTTCAGCATAATGAGCGGGTAAAAAGTTTTCAGGACGGATTGACGCCAGGTCATATTTCGGTGCTTTACCAATAACAGGGTTGCGATTATAACAACCGGTATTAAAAAGAGTTTACGTGACATTTGAATGAAAAAGATTCCGTTATCAACGGATAATCCTTTTAAAGATCGACAATTTTCCTTTCAACGGTGGATACTTTATGGCAGGATCAAACCAGTTAGGTGTCCGCATCACCGCTTTCTGGTGACTGAAAGCATCGAAACTGTTTTTGCCATGATAGCTGCCGATACCACTGTTGCCCCTTCCGCCAAACGGCAGGTTGGGATTGGTGAGATGCCAGCTCGGGTTATTGATACAGGCACCGCCGGAAGGGATGGATTGCAGCCAATTTTCTGCTTTACGCATATCCCGGGTGAAGACATATAATGCCAAAGGATCCGGATGCCGGAGGATGATGTTTCTTGCGGCTTCCGGGTTTTCAAAAGACAGAACAGGCAGGATGGGACCGAATATCTCTTCCTGCATAACCGGATCATTACTGTTGACCTGGTCCATCAGCGTTGGTTCGATAAAAAGCCGGCTCCTGTCATGCCTGCCACCGAAAATGAGTCTTCCTTGCGAGAGGTAACCAAGAAGGCGGTCGAACTGTTTTTCATTGACAATTTTCCCGTAATAACCCGATGATTCCATTGCATCTCCATAAAATTTCTGGATCCAGTGGACCAATTCCTCCACCAGGGCTGCTTTGATAGACTGGTGAACCAGAACATAATCCGGAGCAACACACATTTGTCCGGCATTGGAGAATTTCGTCTGCACAATCCTTCTGGCAGCCACCCGGATATTCGCATCTGCTTCAATGATACAGGGGCTTTTACCCCCCAGTTCCAGGGTAACCGGGATAAGCTGTTCAGCAGCAAGCTGATAAATCAGTTTCCCAACCGCTGTACTTCCGGTATAAAAAATATGATCGAAACGGAAGGAACGGATCAGGGGAGGGATCATGGCAGCACCCTCCCCCTGCAGGCATACAATATAGTCAGCCGGAAAGCAGGCTGCTATTATTTCCTGGATCAATGCGGCTGTAGCGGGTGCAAATTCGCTTGGCTTGATTACCACACAGTTGCCCGCGGCAATCGCACCGATCAGGGGTGTGAGCAGCAATTGCAGGGGATAATTCCAGGGGCCGATGATCAATACCACGCCCTTGGGTTCCTGGTATATTTTACTGGAAGCAGGCAGATTTAAGAAATTGGTATGGACGGGTTCGGGCTCCATCCATTTTTGCAGGCACCGGAGCGTGTGATGGATCTCTGCCAATACAAAACCATTTTCAGTCACCCAGGCTTCCTCCGGATTTTTCTGAAGATCATTGCCAAGGGCTTCATAAATAGCTTTTTCCCGTGCTTGCAAAGCTCTAGCCAGGGCCCGCAATTGTTGCTGCCGGAAGGCATGGGAGCGCGTAATACCTGATTGAAAAGTATGCCGCAAAGCATTCAGGTCAGGGGAAACTGGCGTCATTGGGTTGAATTAGCTGACAAAATAGGAAATAAGCATTCCAAAGCTCTGTAAACTTTATAAAACTTATCAGTTACCAAAAATTTTAGCTGTCAGCGGGATCTAACATCCCAATTCCTGATATTTTAACATTTTTTGTGTAGAGATTCTTCGAAATTATTGTCATGTTATGATCAATTTATATAAATGGTTTTGCGCATAAATCGGATGCGGATATTTTTGTTTACAGGTTTTAACATATCGTGAAAACAAATGGTAAATCTTTTATTACGAACTGGGCTTGTGCTCATGGTTGGTTTTGGTTTCAGCCGTTGTGCCAGTACCCGTTCAGCTGCAGCTTTAGTCATGAACAATGAAGCCACGACTGCCGTTCCGATAACCGTAACTATTACCGAAGCGGCGAGCTCCAGAAAGATAGATGAAAAACAACTTACCCTGGTACCTGGTCTCCAGCAATATTCCCTGGGGAAAATTCAAAAAGGCAATTACCTGGTAAGTGTTCAAATGGGCAACGGACCGGCTGCTGCTACCCAGAATCTATCGCTGGACACAGATCGCTGGATCATCATCGGATATACAGAGGGAGACTCGTCATTCATCATGCGCAGATACGGTTATGTGGATTCCGGTTTACAAAAAAACAGTCAGGGGCTATACCAGATGCTGAACCTGTATACCGAAAGCAGGAAGCCGCCCTATCTGCTTACGCCCAGATAAAGAAAAACCGCCTGTAGCATTTTGTATGCGGCTGGTTTGGGAAATAAAGGGCCGCTATACCAACTTCCGCTCAATCGTTACCATGATTTCCGGCCTGCAACGAAAACGTTTTAGCAGATTGTCCGGATAATCCGCTATTTCCCTGCACACGTCAAGTGGTTCTGCTTTTTTTTTGATAAATTGAGCATCTATTACGAAACCCCTATTCTAACATTTAGCCATGAAAAAGAAAGTTCCTGACAACCCTGCTGCGCCCAGTTCCCGTCGCCGTTTTCTCCGTGATGCCGGGCTGGCCGCTGCTGGTTTTTACATTGTTCCCCGGCATGTGCTGGGTCGCGGATTCACTGCCCCAAGCGATAAATTGGTGGTCGCAGGTATAGGCGCCGGTGGCAAAGGAGAAAGTGATCTCTGGAATTTTTATCAAAGCGGCAAAGCTGAAATCGCTTTTCTCTGCGATGTGGATACCCGCCAGATCAAAAAAAGTGTATCCCGCTACCCGAAAGCAAAACTTTACCGGGATTATCGCGAGATGCTGGACAAGGAACACAAGCATTTTGACGCCTGCTCGGTTTCGATACCAGACCATATGCATGCACTGGTTGGAATGGCCGCTATGCAATTAGGCAAGCACGTCTATATCCAAAAACCCCTCACCCATGATATTTATGAAGCGAGGATGCTTACCAAAGCCGCTCATGATTATAAAGTAGTCACCCAAATGGGTAACCAGGGTGCATCCGGAGATGGGGTAAGACAATTACAGGACTGGTACAATGCCGGTATTGTGGGTGATATCCATACCATTTATTGCTTCACCGACCGGCCTGTTTGGCCGCAGGGTATTCCCTGGAGCAATAACCATCCTCCCGTTCCGCCAGAGCTCGACTGGGACTTATGGCAGGGAGGCGCACCGCGCAAAGAATTTGTAGATAAACTTGTACCGTTTAACTGGCGTGGCTGGTGGGATTACGGTACCGGTGCCCTGGGCGATATGGCCTGCCATATCATGGAACCCGCATTCTCGGTGCTCGGTCTGGGCTATCCGATTTCTGCCGAATGCAGTGTGGCAACCCCCTATATCGAAAACTGGACCCGCGGCATCTACCCGGAATCAGGCCCTATTGCCTCTTCTATTACGCTTTCATTCAAAGGGAAGCCGGGTAAACCGGATGTGAAACTGCATTGGATGGATGGCGGGATACAACCGGAACGCCCCGATGAACTTGGCCCCAATGAGATGATGGGGGATGGCGGTAACGGCGCTATCTTCATTGGCACAAAAGGCAAAATGATCTGTGGTACTTATGGCAAATTCCCGAACCTGCTGCCCACTTCCCGCACAGCGGAAACAAAAGTGCCGGAAACCGTTGAACGTGTTCCCGGTGGCGATAATGGCCACTATGCCGCCTGGGTAGAGGCTGCCATTGCAGGTTATGGTTCCGATAAAGCCAATAAACTAAGCTCCCGTTTCGATATTGCCGGACCCCTAACCGAAAGTGTGCTGATGGGTAACCTTGCTATTCGCAGCTATAACCTGGCTGTGAAAGACAGCAATGGGAAAGATACTTATCCGGGCCGCTACCTTAAATTGCTCTGGGACGGGCCGAATATGCGGATTACCAATTTCGACCTCGCCAACCAGTTTATCAAGCGCACCTACCAGAATGGATACAGTCTGGGTATATGATATAGTATAAAACATTATGTGTTCAATAGATACAGGCCGACTTTCGTCGGCCTCTTTTTTTGCCCGCTGTCACGCAAAAAGGGTATGCCTGTTAGTGCACTGAATTGTTAAGGTTTTCTGAAATTGCAGTAGCTTAGATACTGTAATGAGATGGATCATGCCGGGTCTGAACCGATACCTGTCCGATAATCCGGGAAAACTGCTCTTCAAAAAAAGCAAATGCCTGCTCACGGGTATATGTATTCTTTGTTGTATGCAGGCAGGAATGGCACAAACCACGCTTTCTGCAGTCCCGGACAGCAGTTTTACAGATACTTCCGGTGGCTATCATTTCATGTACCTCACAACCAACTGTTTTGAATGCAGCCCCAAGAGCCTGGTTTACTACA
>CAZAOR010000021.1:0-3129 GCA_964486805.1 uncultured Sediminibacterium sp.
GTAAACAAGGGGCCGCGCTGATATCCCGGGTACACGACACCAAAACTACCCACATTACCTGCGCTGAAATTAAAACGGCGCATATCGTTCCAGTTCTCGATACTGCAACCCATTGCTAGGTATTTCTGCAGCATGATATCCGACATGGTCAAAGTACCGGCACTTTGTGCAACTGCAGGACTTGTCATGTAAGTATTGATATCACTCTGGTTCATGGGTGCCATATCGGGGTTTAAGGTCGTATAACCACCAGCTTTCCATTGGGTCAACTTAGCCTGCATCATGTCCATATGTGCCTGGATACCTGCTTTATAGGCGGTGTAAGCATTTGCCTGGTCACCTTTGCGCATATATACTTCGGCCTTGATAAAACACATTTCATGGTAAGTAACGATTTCCTGATCAGAAACAGGGCGGGTTTGAAAGGAACCGGTTGAACCTACCACACCTGCATTGTAAGCAGCCAGGGAAGGATACCAGTTCACATCATTTGCAGGCTGGCCCACTTTTGTGGTAGCCAGGGAGCCGCTGCAGAGATTCACATAAGCGGTATCACCTGCATATACATAGTTCGTACTGGCTATATATATGGATCCGGCGGGATAAGTAACTGTAACATTGTTTCCGCTGGTCGTGAAAGTGCGGCCTGCCGTAACCTGATCGGCAATAAACTTGGCGCGATCCGTCGCATCGGCAATGGCATAAGTAACATTGGTATTGGTAGCAGCATAGCTCTGCAGGGCAATGGATGTTGCTCCCCCTTTCACCAATCTTGCTGCAGGACCATAAGAATCCACACCTACCGAGCGGTTCCAGGAATAAGACAAGGCCCTGCCGTTGGCGTCCAGTTTCACATTCGTCATGGAAGCGGGAACGATTTTTGTCATCCTCGGATCGTTGACACCTGCGCCACGCATATTGGTCAAGAGGTTATAATAGTATTGGGAAATCCGTTGGGTTGTTCCGTAAGCGGCATAATCAAAGTTCCCGTTGGTTACCACTGGATCGCCCAGGAGGTAATCAGTTACCGTACTGTTATTCAGGCCGGGTCCTACAATATTATCGGCATTGGACTGGGGGCCTTTTGACAAGCAATACAAGATGGAATCTGCATTATAGAGATCTGATTTCTTTGACAATTTGAGCATGTACCGTGCTTTCAGTCCCCAGCACATTTTGATCCACTTGTTTACATCTCCGCCATTCCACAGATCACCGGTAGCCAAAGACGGAACGCCGGGATCCTGGGTTTTACTGAAAAGGCTGATCGCTTCGTTCAGTTTTGCCATACAGCCGTTGTAAATGGTTTTACCATCATCCGGCTTAGGGCTGGGGTTACCGGTACCAGCCTGTGTATACGGCATCTCACCATACAGGTCCAGCATCTGCATATAACCCAGGGCATGGAACACATCAGCAGCAGCCATATAATGATAGGCACCTTGCTTTTGAGCTGAATTGTACAGGTCAACCAGATTGGAAGATACTTCTACAAAAAAGGTCTGGTAGGGTGTTGTTGAGTTACTATTGGAGCATTGCCAGGTTGTCGTAAAAGTGTTTGGCGTAGCAGAGCTGGTATAGAAAACACCTGCCTGGCACGATGTACGATAATTGGTCACACCGGAAGTGTACTGGTAAAAGTGTTCAATCCAGGGCAAACGGTTCTGAACCAGCACACTCTGGTTGTTCGGATTATTCGGATCCGTATTGACATCCAGGAATTTTTTACAGGAGGTGGCTCCCAACACCAGCAGGAGGCTCCACATGATATATTTTGACTTTTTCATAATTCGCTTTTTTCATTGATTAAAACGTAACACTTACTCCCAGTGTAACACTTGCCACTGCCGGAACACCCAGGTAATCGATACCTGTAGAGCCAGAACCGCCAGTACCGCCTGCTGCACTTACTTCAGGATCCATGCCTTTGTAGTTTGTCAATGTAAATAAATTAGTACCAACTGCAGTTGCCGTAAGCCCCTTAATGATTTTCTTATTTTTCAGCACTTTGCTGAAATCATAGCTCAATGAAAGCGAGCGCAGTTTCAGCCAGTTTACCGAAGTGATGAAATTATTAGAGTTTGCTGCATAGTTGGCCCAGTATTGCTGGATCATATAGTTACCGGAGTAGGTAGTTCCATTGATCACATAAGACTGTCCGGCTGTGTAAGTCTGGTTGAAATCGGCACCAGTCTGGCTGTTAACGCCGGTAACAGTTACTGACTGACGATCGTTCAGGGTTGTTAACTTACTCAACCCGTTTGACACCAGGGCATATTCTGTACCGTTAAACACATCTCCTCCTTTACGAATATCCAGCAGGAAGGACAATGTGAAGTTTTTATACCGGATTGTGTTATTGATACCACCCAGGAAATCCGGTTCGCGGTTACCGACTACCGGGTTGGTGGTATTTAATTTATAAAATCCGGTTGTAGGATCTACCTGGTAACGGCCATTGGGTATTGCCACCCCCTTGGAATCCACTTCACGCAGGTAAGGCTGGCCGGTCATACCTAAGAAATAACCTCCGTTGGGAATAGAAGCCGCTTTCACAGTTCCAAACTGCGCATCTGTGGGATAGAAATAAGCTACCCCGGGAATGAATGCCCCCAGCCTGCCTTTATTATAGGAGAAGTTCACGGTTACATCCCAGGAAAAGTCTTTACTGATAACGGGTTTGCCGGTAACAGCAATCTCCATACCGCTATTAATAACAGAGCCCGAATTGAGTGTACTGAAAATGAAGCCACCTGACTGGGCTAAACGGGGTTGTCCGATCTGGTTCTGTGTCTGGCTGTGATAATAGGTGTAATCCAGGCCGATCCGTCCGTTGAGGAAACGGAACTCACCGCCTACTTCCCAGGAATCCTGGATCTCCGGGATCAGGTAAGGGTTGCCCGCATAATATTGGTTACCGATCCCTGTGAAAGAACCAATCGAGATCGGAGGATTAACATAGGTGTTTGTAGCATAGGGATTGGCATCATTACCCACTCTTGCCCAGCTTGCGCGAACCTTGCCGAATGACAGCAAAGTATTTCTGGGCAGCAATTCTGTGAATACAAATGAACCACTCACAGAGGGATAGAAATAGGAATTGTTCTCTATGGGCAGCGTTGATGACCA
>CAZAOR010000022.1:0-9215 GCA_964486805.1 uncultured Sediminibacterium sp.
AGGCGGACATAATGGAAGAGAAGAAACAACTACCATGGTATTGGTGCCGCTGGTAAAAGCTGCGGTAGAAATACCCGTGATTGCGGCAGGGGGGATCGGCACAGGCAGGCAGATGCTGGCAGCAATGGTATTGGGAGCAGATGGGGTTCAGATAGGCAGTCGTTTTGTTTGCACGGAAGAAGCTTCCTCGCATCCCGCCTTTAAACAGGCCGTTTTGCAAGCAAAAGAAGGTGATACCCTGCTGAGCCTGAAAAAACTGGTGCCGGTTCGGTTATTAAAAAACCCCTTTTTCCGGGAAGTGAACGAAGCAGAGCTGAAAGGGGCAGATGCCACCGAACTGAAAAAAATATTGGGACATGCACGGGCTAAAAAAGGCATGTTTGAAGGCGACCTGGAACAAGGTGAACTGGAAATAGGCCAGGTGAGTGCAATGATCAAAGACATTAAACCTGCCGCAGCAGTCCTGCGGGAAATATGGCAGGAATACCTGGAAACAATCAAAAGTTGGAAGGACGAAGGACAAAGTACGAAGTAAACCTTCGTCCTTCTAAATTCAGGCCTTAAAGAAATGATTGGAATCCGCCTGTGCCAAACAGGTAACAACGAGGTCATTGATACATACATTTTCCGGCAGTGTGGCGCAGTAGTAAGCAACATCCGCTATATCGTTCGCATACAAGGGTGTAAATCCTTCATATACCTGGCTGGCCTTGGTGGTATCGCCTTTGAAACGAACCGTAGAGAATTCGGTATCAGCAGCGCCGGGATGAATGGCAGTTACTTTGATCCTGTGAGGCAATAGATCAATGCGCATGGACTTACTCAGGGCATCCAGTGCAAACTTGCTTGCATTGTATCCGTTACCGGATTTATACACATCTTTCGCTGCCACAGAACCCATATTGATGACATGCCCCTTTTTGCGCGCAATCATATAGGGCAGAATAGCGCGTGTAACATACATAACGCCCTTGACATTGGTGTCGAGCATGGTTTCCCAATCGTCAATATCCGCATTTTCAAAACTGTCTCGCCCCAGTGCGAGACCCGCATTATTCACCAGCACATCAATGGACTGCCAGGCTTCCGGCAGTGCGCTAAGATTGGTAAATACAGCATTCCGATCCTGTACATCAAAGCTTATTGGCAGTACCTGAACACCATACCGGTCGGTCAATGACCGGGCAAGCGCCTGCAGGCGATCGGTGCGTCGACCGGTAATAATACAATGCCATCCTGCGGCAGCAAATTTTTCTGCAATAGCTTTTCCAAAACCGGAACTGGCACCGGTGATTAAAATAATCTGACTCATATACTGGTATTCAGTGTGCAAAATTAAATTATCAATGCCGGATTACCGGATCAAAACAACCGTGCCTTTCCGGAATATTATTTTACCCTGATAGTCGGTTCCAAGGGTTTGATAGACATAAGTTCCGGGTGGCTGCGCAATACCATTGAAATAGCCATCCCAGCCTTTGTTTGGTTCAGCGGTCGTAAAAAGCAGCTGTCCCCAGCGATTGTAGATGCTGAAATAGCTGAGTTTGGTAATACCAATGAGTACCGGGCGTATGACATCATTTCTGCCATCCCCATTGGGTGTAAAAGCAGTAGGAACAAGGATATCCGGCTGACCATGCAGGATATGCAGGGTTACATAATCTGTACCATAGCAGCCACCTGTGTTGCCCTGGACTCTATACCGGATGGAATCAAGGCTATTATCGGGGGTTGCGATCGGATTTTCGAGGAACGGATTGTTCAGGAAAGTGGCGGGCGACCAATCATAATTCGTTGCACCACTGGCCTGCAATTGAACAGGTTGGTTTGCGGCAACGGTCGTATCATTTCCGGCATGCACCTGGAGCGGTGGGATAACGGTTACAAGAAGGGTATCCGAGCTGGGTTTCGGGCAACCGATTGTATCTGTAACAAAGAGAATATACGCAGTGGTTTTATCAGGACCCGCGATGGGGGTCAGGGTATTTTCATTGATCAGGGAGGAGGTTGGCTGCCAGTAAAAACTTGTGCCGACAATATTACCCTGCAGTTGAAACCGGCTGCCAAAACAGATCGTCGTATCGGCCCCCAGTTGAGACTTAGGATAAGGAGCTACCCGGATAAGAACAGAGTCATTGGCCTGGCATTTACCCAGGTTGGCGGTTACATAAAACCGGGTTGTGCTGAGCGGCTGAACCTTTGGATTCTTAACGGTGGCTATCAGATTGTTCAGGGAGTCGGTCCACCGATAACTCAGGGCCTGGCTGGTTGGTTGGAGTTGAATAAAATCTGTGCGGCAGATGCCAGTATCCGGGCCTGCATCTACTGAAATAAATGGCAAAACATTCACCGTGACGGTATCGGAATTGATGCAGCCATTGTCATTGACGGTAACAATATATCGGGTGGTATCCTGCGGATAAACCTGCGGGGAATTGGTGGTGCTGCCCAATATCCGGCTGCTGTTCGGGCCGGTTGACGGCACCCAGTTAATGACCCCACTGTTGTAATTGGCTTTCAGGGTAAGGGTATCTATGCTGCAGATGAGGGTATCATGAAAAGCAAGATTAAGGCTTGGCTGATCGGATATGCTGATCTTTTTGGTAATCGTATCCAGGCAACCCTTTGTGTTGGTAACAATCAGTTGAACAGATGCGGTGGTAGGTGCGGGGTACTTCCAGGCGCTGTCCTGGCTGCGCGCCGTATCAGCCAGGGTGGTATTATCTCCGAAATTCCAGCGCCAACTGTTTACACTTCCATACTTGCTGGTTGTGGCATCTTTAAACTGATAGGTATTGATATAACAGGATCCTGACACTGTGAAATCAGGTTGAAAACCCGGATAAACGCTTACCGGCGCAGAAGCGGAATCCTGGCATCCGCCTGTTGCTGTTACCTTTAACTTAACAGTATAACTGCCGCTGTCTTTTCCACTGGAAAGATAATCGAATGTTGGGGTTGGATTACTGGAAGTGTCCGTACTGATACCCGGCACACCAAAATCCCAGAGATAGCCGATGATATTGGAGTTTGTCGATTCGTTGGTGAAACTCAAAGTAGTGCCGTTACAGGTAATATAGGAAGGCTTTAATTGTGCTCCGGTAAGTGTGCAATCTTCCACTTTTACCTGGAACTCCTTTCGGTGTTCACTTATTTTGAAACCATTTCTGTACTCTTCTACCAATACGGTGATGAGATAGATACCGGTTATATCCGGGGCAATGCCTGTCACTTTGCCTGTCGTAGAATCAATGACCACGCCGGCGCCCAATGGTTGCTGACTGGTATAAGGGTTGGAGTAACTGACACTGCTATAGGGCGGCGTATTGGCAGTAACCGGTGTGATCTGGGCCTGCGTCGGGCCGGAGGCAGCACCAATATAGCCATTGGTAAAACGGTATCGAAGTTGATCACCATCAGGATCGGTGGCACTGAAATCCAGGCTCAAAGGGGAAGATTTGCAAACCAGGATCGTATCTTTCTTATTGAATATGGCGCTTGAATTATTGGGTGCATAGATATTTTCCGAAAGGCCGGGTATTTTAACCCAATAACTGGCGCCCACCTGGGTAGAGTTCATATTTAGTACGCCCGCAATGCGGCAACATTGGGAGTTTGTGGCATAGTATCCCGCTGCCAGAGTGTCTACGTCAAAGCTGGCCTCATAAGTTGCCACAGCATATTTAACAGGTGGTTTTTGTGTCAGACAGGGATTATAGGTGGTCAGGTTCATGTACTCGTATTTGACCATGACTGCGGTCTGATTCTGTACAAGCTGTTGATTATCTCCCCGGAAAATACTGAAGTACATTGTATAGCCAAGCTGGGCAACGGTGGGGCCTGTAACAGTTGTGTCTTTGTACAGGACCAGGGTGATCTTATAGGTGATTTTGCCTGGATTACCGGGTGTTTGCCCCATGTAGGTATAATACATCTCACCGCCGGTTATATGCGAAGCATTCACCCGGCAAAAGATACAAATGAATAAAAGCAGTAAAAGGTATCTTTTCATAGTTTCTTAGTCCCGCTCTTATCAGCTCTGGTGAGATGCAGGTATACCGTATCGAAAATAGGCCCTTCACCCCAAAAAGCAGCGGTTTTAACAGAGTTCCAACAGCTTAAGACAAGAGAAAAAAGCAAGGGTTTATGCTGCCTGAAAAGAGGATTATCGGATAATTCACCTGCAGATTGTTAGCGGATTAAAACGACCGTACCTTTTCTAAGTATCAGCTTACCCTGGTAATCTTTTCCTTCTGTCACAAATACATAAGTGCCTGCAGGTTGCCGTACGCCGTTCAGGGTACCATCCCAGCCTTTCTGAAAATCATTCCCGGTAAAAACCAGTTGCCCCCATCGGTTAAAGACCCGGAAATAATGCAGCTCTGCTATGCCCACACCCAATGGCCGGAGCAAATCGTTTTTTCCATCCCCATTGGGGGTAAATGCGCTGGGTACAAATATATTCGCAGCGGATTTAAAAATTCTGACCACTATAGCGTCCTCTCCGTAGCATCCGTAGGCATCAGCAACCCTTACCCGGTACTCAATAGAATCAAATGCATCGGTAAGGGTTGCTACCGGGTTAGCAATGGCGGGATTATCCAGCCCTGTTTCCGGGCGCCAGTTATAATAAATTCCACCGCTGGCCTGTAATTGTAGCGGCTGATTCGGCAGGGTTACGGTATCCCTTCCTGCATCGGCTTTGACGATGGGTGCCACGGTGATCAAAACCGAATCTTCCACTACCTTGGGACAGCCAAGGGTATCTGTTACACGCACGATATAATTGGTGGTGGCAGAAGGCCCTGCAATGGGTCTCACGCTATTCGGGTTCAGCAGGGATACAGCCGGCGACCATGTTACCGAAGATCCTGTGATACGGGCATCTAACTGGATGCGACTGCCAAAACAGATGGTGGTATCCGGCCTTGCTACCGCAACAGGGTAAGGAACTGCTTTCATAAATACACTGTCAAGGGCCTGGCATTTACCAAGATTGGCAATTACATAGTACCTGGTACTCTGCAGGGGCCGCACCAGGGGATATTTCACTGATGCCGGCTGTTCCCCGGAACTACTCGACCACCGGTAACTGAGTGCCTGGCTCAAGGGATGCAGCCGGAATGTATCCGACTGGCAAACCGTCGAATCCGCTCCCAGGTCTACCTGGATAAACTGCAGCACATTGACAGTGACAGTATCCTGGTTGGAACAGCCATTATCTGTGAGCGTAGCGATATACCGGGTCGTGTCTTTCGGGTAAACCAGCGGCCGGCCTGAATCCGGATACAGGATATTGGAAAGTGGCTGCCATGAAATGGTGCCGGATGAATTGCCTAAGGGAATGGCCAGGGTATCAATGCTGCAGATAAGGGTATCATGGAAGGGCAATAACAGGACAGGCTTCTCAGCTATTACCAGCTCTTTTTGTAAGGTGTCCAGGCATCCTTTATCACTGCCCGCTATCAATTGCACTTGCGTGGAAGCAGCCTGGTGGTAGGTGTAAACGGGATTGGGTAACCTGGAGGTATCTGCCAGGCTGCCGCTTTCACCAAAATTCCAGCGCCAGCTATTAATCGTTCCGTAGCGTGCAAAACTCTGATCCGTAAACTGATAAGGATTCAGATAGCAGGTCCCACTCACTTTAAAATCAACTGTAAAACCCGGATAATAAGAAACCAGCGTGCTATCGGATCCTACACATCCATTGGGACCGGTTACAGTGAGACTTGCAACATAAGTGCCGGGATCGGTATAATGATAATTGACAGTAGGGTCTGTTGAAAAATTACTGCTGCCATCGCCAAAATGCCATAAATAAGACGTAATCGCTGAAGAAGTGGAACCATTTTCAAAGTGTACAACAGTGTCTTTGCATTGAATGGTCCGGTCAGGTAAATCCGCCTCAATAATATCACAGTTACGCACTTTCAGGATAAAATCTTTCCGATGCCGGGATATTTGTTTCCCGTTGCGCCACTCTTCGATACAAACATTCACAACATACTGGCCTTCAGGCGGAGCTGTGCCGCTGATGATGCCAGTAGCCGGATCTATTGTGACACCTGCTCCCAAAGGGGAAGGTCCTGAATAGGGAGCTGCATAAGGCAATGGTATCAGTGAAAGGCTGGGTGTGGGCGGGACGTTATTGCTGGCAGCATTGGCTGTAAATGCATCGCAAAATTCAAAACTCAGGGAATCATTATCGGGATCTTTCGCTCCAAAATCAAGGGTAAAATGCTTGAGCGAACAAACAAGCGCGGTATCCTTGACATTGAACTGCGGACTGCTGTTATGTCCCTGCGGTAAAGCATCCATACCAGGTATATAAGTAACATAGTTACTGCCAACATTGGTTTTCGTATAGAGATTACTGATATTGTCTACCCGGCAGCATCCGATCCTTGAAAGGGTATAGCCAGCCTGGTTATCTGCCAGTTGAACGGTATTCTGAAAGACGGCCACCTGGTAGCAAACAGAAACATCTCCGATCAGACAAGGGAATAAAGCCGTGTTGAGACTGATGGTATTGATCGGCCCAACTCTCGGCAGAGACAGGTCTCCCTGCAGTCTGCCGTCAGCATTGTTATAGATACCTACATCCACTACTTCATTTTCTAACAGGGGGCCGGTGGAACTGCAATCCCGAAAAAGGCGCAGTGTGATCCGGTAAGAACTGGTACCGCTGATCGTACCGGGTTTCAAGTATTCATAGTATAATTCTCCGCCGGCAATATGCCGGGCTAATACTGGTAAACAGCAAGCCATCCATCCTGCTATCATCAACCATTTCCGCATCAGGCTGTGTTAAATGAAATAAATTCCAGCAGTTGGCGGTTCAGGGTTTCCGGCGCTTCACACATGCTCATATGCCCTATACCCGGCAACAATCTAATGTACGAAATCCCGGGCGGAACTGACACCTGTTGCAGCAGATCGTTTAACGGTGCAGCCACATCTTCCGCACCTAATACAAACAAAACAGGATGTTGGTTGCCTGCCAGCACATGGGTGCGGTCTGGCCGGTCGCGCATGGCGCGATAATATTGTTGCAGACTGCTTACGGAAAATGATGCCCCCTCCCGGATCAGTCGCTTAATTTGTTCGGGGCGCTCTTTCCTGAATGCCTGTCCGAATAGATTGGGGATCGTGTTTTTGAGGAAGGCTGCAGCACCAAATTCTTCCATCAGCACAATACTCCTGGTGCGCATTTCTTTTTTTTCACGGCTGTCTGCATAAGCGGTTGAATGAATCAGGCCGTATGCTTGAACGGCATCCGGGTACTTTTCAACAAAAGCAAGGGTGATATATCCACCCATGCTATGCCCCAGCAGGATAAGGGGACCCGTTTTTTCCGCGTCTGCCATCGCTTTTACCAGGAGTGCATAAGTGTCGATTTCAGCAAACAGGTTACCAGCCTCGTTCGGATCGGAGATAGCCGGTATGGTGGAATAGCCGGAACCGGGCAGGTCTGGTACCAGCAGCCTGCAACTGGCCTGCAGGGCTGCAATCTGCGAATGCCAGATCCGGCTGTCAAATCCAAAACCATGTAACAATACCACGGCAGGTCCTGCATGACCGTACACGGTATAATGCATGGAAGCGCCAAGCAGGTTTATCGTATTTGCTCTCATA
The DNA here is from genome assembly GCA_964486805.1 of uncultured Sediminibacterium sp. Lineage (GTDB taxonomy): Bacteria > Bacteroidota > Bacteroidia > Chitinophagales > Chitinophagaceae > Sediminibacterium. The sequence continues at coordinate 7,636 of CAZAOR010000022.1, forward strand.
CGTTTCGAAGCCGGATGCACCGGATTAAAAGCAGTATTGCCAACGGCAGCAGGGCCGGATTCAGGTGCTGCGGAAACCAGAACCAGGCCGCTGCGGTGACCAGGTAAATAAGACCGGTGGCTGTAAAATAATGTTTCAGGTGCCTTCTTTTTGTCCAAACCAGGATCGCAGCCACGATATTCGGCGGGAAGGCCCAAAGCAGGTTATAATTCCCTTTGCAGGCAGCATGATCCGTTCCCACCCACATAAAGATCAGGAAAAGACCAAGCAGGCCAGTCAATGCGAATAGAATCGTATCCAGTATCCTGGTCAGTTTCGGTAAAGGAAGCAGGGTCGTGATCCAGATTGCCAGGCAAGCTATCATGGCAACGATCAATGGCCAGTTGGTATAGCTTCCACTGCCGGGATTCCCGCTATTCAGCTGGCGGGTGTTTTTTACCAAACCCGGTGCCGCTTCGATTCCCTTCATCAGGTAATCCGGCAGGAACATCGATGCATCGATACCAGGTTGCAGGTCGGTTGGGCTGCCAAGCAGTATATCAATACCCAAACGGCTCCAGGGTTCATTCCCTTTGATCAGATAGGTATGGATCATATTCCGGAAACTGGTACCGGGTGGAACCAGTTTTTCACGCACCTCCAAACCGGCATACCTGGTCAATATATCCCGTACCCGGGTGGTGCAATTATTGTAGAGAAAATCGTATGGATAGTATCTGGACGGACCGGAAAGATTTGCTGCCAGTGCTGCCTGTATCAATAGTTGCTGCTTGTCGTTGAGGTTCAGTTCCTGTTCGGTCACTGTTCGGTTTTCCGATTGGTATTCATACAGGAACTCGGGCAAGCCGGAAACAGACAGGAAATAATTCAGTTTTCCCCGGGTAAATTTTGTGTAGAAATCGGGGTCATCAAAATCAAACGTACCATAGTTATAAACGATATCTGTTCCCCGGATAGAGTCAATGATGCGCACAGCCGTGTGACCGAAAGTGCTGTACAGCTCCTCGCCGGGTGCGCATGTTAATACACTGATACGGAGTCTTGGGTGGAAATCCCCGTCAACAGAAGTTTGCGCTGCAAGAAAAACTGGTAATAAAAGAAAGAGAAAAAACTTCCGCATCAGTTTTTTTCTGAAAGATACGCCGGATCATGTAAAGGGAATGATAACAAAAAGTTTTACTGCCAGGCAAAACAAATAGCAGGCTTGTTTTCGGGCCTGTAATATCCCTTGCTTTTTTTGCAGTTTTGCCGGTCATTTTTTGTCAGAAAAAAATCCATAAATACAGGAATCCTCTGAAGGGAGTTGTATCTTTATCTTATCCGGTTATTCACTCGGAGCCGGGCTGTGCCCGGCATACATTCAAAGGTTTACCGGGAAAAGATAACCATTATCCAATCCCGGTCATATCGGTTTTAAAACCTTTCATTTCCCCTGCAAAAAAGTCTTTAAGTCCGGTTCAAGTCCGGTTCAAGTCCGGTATAAGTCCGGTTCAAGTCCGGTTTTCCTTCGTCTTTCTTCCGCCTTTCCTTCGGTATTGATCCGTCTTTCCTTCGTCTTTTATCCGTACCCGGGCCGTCTT
>CAZAOR010000023.1:0-5133 GCA_964486805.1 uncultured Sediminibacterium sp.
TACAGGCCGATATACCGGTGCAAGCGGGCTGCTGCGGGATGGCAGGGGATCGTGGTTTTTATTATCCCGGTCTTACGATCAGTGCTACCAAAGAAGAAGCAGGGGAGGTATTGCAGAAAAATGAAAGAGCCGGATATGATGGCTGTTACTCGTCCGGCAAGACCTGTGAAATGGCCATGCAGGAAGCGACAGGACTTCCGTATCGCTCGGTGCTATACCTTTTGCGGGACACGACAAGTGCGTATGACCGGTGAGTTTTTAATTGTTGAAGCGATATATCGACCCACTGAAGGTGCATGGTGAACAGAGAATGGTGAATGGTCAATAAAACAATACATCGTTCAACATAGTACTGGCCATTCAACACTCTCATCCCGCATCCGCCGCATCCTGCAAAGCTTGTATATCCAGTTTTACCATTTGCATCATGGCCTGCATTACACGACCGGCTTTGGCGGGGTCGCCACTGGCAAGCAGTTGGGGCAGGATAACAGGTGTCACCTGCCAGAAAAGGCCAAACCTGTCTTTTAACCAGCCGCAGGCAATAGGGCTGCCGCCGCCTTCCAGCAGGCTATCCCAGTAATAATCCACCTCTCCCTGCGATTCGCAGTTAATGGTCAGGGAAAACGCATCCGTATGGGGATGTCCCGGCCCGCCGTTCATCAGGGTAATCTCCAGGCCGGCTAAACGGATGGAGGCAACCAGGAGTGCACCTTCGGGTCCGGGCGCGCCCTTGGGGTTATAAGCTGATTTGATAAGTACTGAATCTTTGAACACCGAAAGATAAAATAGCATCGCTTCTTCGGCGTTATTGTCGAACCAGAGAAAAGGTGTGATCTTTTGCATAGGGTAGGATTGAGGTTTTCAAGAATGAATGTAGGCAAAACTTCAACAACCGGTTATAGCAAAAAACGGTAAAACGGTATCAGCCGATATGTATAACTGGAAATCAATTTATTAGATGTATCAAAAAAAGGCAGCCTTATTTTTGCATGAGTTGGCTGGCGCATACACAATCAGACAGGCTGTTAAGATCCGTGCAGGTGCTTGGATTTTGAAATGTATTTCCGCATGTGCGCCAAACACCCGCCCTCACCTGATATACGAGGTCTATCTGAAATGGGTAATTCCGTAACTTTCCGGATATGCACAATAAGATCGTAACAGTCTTTCTTTTAGCTGCTTTCTTGTTAGCAGAATGCCGAAATACCCATCAGGAGGCAGAAATCAGTGACGCCATGCACCGATACGATCAACTGATTGAAAAAATGGATGCAGATTCGATTGCATTACTCTATACAAAAGACGGAGAAATGGGCGCTGTGGCAAAAGGCAGGGTGGCCATCAGGAAATTCCTTCAGGGTTTTAAAAATGTACACGTCTTGCACAATATTTCTATTCCCGATACAACCAGGCTTACGGGTGATACGGCTATACAAGAAGGAACTTACCGGCAGGATGTGGTATTGCCCAATAAGGATACTGCTCATTTACAGGGACGTTTCCTGGCTAACTGGCGATGGATCCCACGGGAAGGTTGGCGTATCCAAAAAATACAAACCACCCCAATTACCAGTCAATAAAATCCAAGCCATTAATTAGCCGCACTTTCAATCCTTCCGGGAAAGCAGTTCCCCCGGCCCGGCAAAAGCGTTCCTCCCTTTCAGGGATACAGCAGGTATTTTTTCCGCATCTCCTTAAACTGGCTGAGCCCGGGTTCCCAGCTCCGGCGGATGGAGTCTTCCGATACTCCGGATTGGATCTGTTGCTTGAAAAGCGTGGTACCGGCTAATTTATCGATACTCCCCATTTCCTTGCTCTGGTGATAGTCGAAGAACTTTTCCTTATCCGGGTAGGCCTGGTAGCATTCCATCATCCAGCGGATATTGATTTTGCCTGCGGCACGCAACAGGTTGATATCATAATGGCGCAGATCCAGGCCATAACAAACCTGGTTCATGTGCAGGGGTGTTTCCGCCATTCCGGGCAGGCTTACCGGTGTAAAAGAAAAGTCAAACTGCCCCTTCAGTAGCGGATTGCCCAATACCGTAAATGGAAACTGCGTACCCCGGCCCTGGCTGATGACCGTGCCTTCAAAAAGGCAGAGAGAAGGGTATAGCATGACCGACTGCTGTGTATTCAGGTTGGGAGAGGGTTTTACCGGCAAGGTATAAGACATCTCATGCCGGTAATGCGCCAAGGGGATGATGGTGATATCGCATGGCTCGCCATGGCTGAGCCAGCCTTCGCCATTCAGCATCCTGGCAAACTCCCCAGGAGTTAATCCGTAAGAAATAGGGATCGGAAACATACCAATGCCGGATTTCAGTTTCATATCCAATACAGGACCATCCACCAAATAACCATTGGGATCGGGCCTGTCGAGGATCAGCAGGGGCTTGTTATTTTCCGCGCAGGCTTCCATGAGTCGTGCCAGCGCATTGATATTGGTATAAAAACGGCAGCCAACATCCTGCAGGTCGTAGATCAGAATGTCGACATCGGCAAGATCTTCCTTGCTGGGCTTGTTCTTTTTCCCATACAGGGAAATCACCGGTATGCCTGTTGCTGGGTCTGTTTCATCACCTACTTTTGCTCCCGCAGATGCATTGCCCCGGAAACCATGCTCAGGCCCGAATACTTTCATGATGCGGATCCCCAATGTCAAGAGGCTGTCCACAAGGTGGGTATGACCAATCACCGCAGAAGGATTAGCCAATACGGCCACCCTTTTGCCCCGCAGCAGCGGCAGGTATTTTTCCGTTTGATCAGCCCCGGTAAGTATTCCGTTGCCGGCTTTTTTACCATGATGGGTATTGGAACTCGTACAAGAAAAAAAAGTACCGACGACAAGTAGGATAATCAGTCCTGTTTTCATGCTGAATAGTTGGCGGACTAAGGTAACTGAATTTCAAGTCATTCACGGAAGCATTCTGTACATTTGATCATGCATCCTGTTGCAGCAAAATGGATCCGGCAATATCAACTATTGCCACATCCCGAAGGCGGTTATTACCGGGAAACCTATCGCGCTAAATTAACCGTCGAAGCCAATGCTTTACCGCCTGGGTTTGATGGTAAACGCCAGTTGTCAACCGCCATATACTTTCTGTTGGAAGCCGGTAATTTTTCCGCATTCCATCGCATTAAGAGTGATGAGTGCTGGCATTTTTATGCGGGGGATCCTCTCTATGTGCATGTATTGGATACTGCCGGTCAATACTGCTTACTAAAGTTGGGCAGGGTAGGCGAGGAACAGTTTCAGGCTATCGTACCTGCCGGTTGCTGGTTTGCTGCTGAAATGGCACCGGGCGGGAAATATGCATTGGTAGGTTGTACGGTATCGCCGGGTTTCGATTTTGCGGATTTTGAACTGGCATCGGCCTCTGCACTTTCTGAAATGTTTCCACAGCACCAGCAGTTGATTGGGAGATTATGCAGACAATAAGACCTTTTCGAAATCAGATAATTCACATTTTGCTAATCGCTAATACAATAATTTCGCCACATTGCCAATCAACCTTGTTTTATGATGGATATGCAGATACAGGTATTGAAATCCAAAATCCACCGGGTCGTAATTACGGAAGCTGATCTGAACTATGTAGGCAGTCTCACCCTTGATGAGGACCTGATGGATGCCGCCGGTCTGGTGGAACATGAAAAGATACAGATCGTGAATGTGAACAATGGGGAACGACTGGAAACTTACCTGATCAAAGGGCAAAGAGGTTCCGGAGTATGCTGCCTCAATGGGCCTGCTGCACGCAAGGGAGCGGTGGGAGATATTGTGATCATCATCGCGTACGGTATTATTGACCGGAAACATGCTGCTGAGTGGACGCCTATTGTCGTGTACCCGCAGGAAGGTAATAAGCTCTGAGGTTACCCGTGTTTGATAATGGAAAAATGGATGAGCAGGAAGCCGCATACGGCTAAAAACAGGATACCCAGGATAGCGATGATCAGCATACTTTGATCCTGCAGGCGACGCCTGATTTTGCGCTTTCCGCGTTTCGTGGTGAGTTTATGCAGTTGCTGGTTGAGTTGTTCTGTCAGCCCTTTCATTTTGGCCGTATCATCCAGGTGCTGCAAACCCTCAATCGCCTCATTCAGGAAAGAAGAATCCAGCATGGAATGTTCAATGGCCTGCCGCTCCGCAGCAGAAGCAGTGCCCTGCAGATAACGCATCAGAGATGCCTCATCAGGCATCTCTGCCTCTTTCCATATTTCCCGGATAGGATCCATTGGTTAAGGTTCCATTTTTTTTTCCATGAATATTTTCAGATTCCGTTTCCCGTTCTGAATATGACTCTTTACCTGTGCCAGGTTAAAACCCGTGATCTCTACAATTTCCTGGTAGCTTTTCTTTTCGAAGTAGAACAAAGTTACGCAGGTTTTTTGCGCCTCACCCAGTAAATCCATCGCCCTTTCCAGAAGGTTGAGGGATGTTTCTCTTTCCCGCAGTTCCGGCAGGGCAGGTTCAGGGGCAGTAAACCCGGTTTCTGATTCCATTGGAACCATCCGGTGTCTGTCGCGCAATTGCATCAGGCAATGATTACGGGCCACCATATAGAGCCAGCTCTTCGGGTATGCGATTTCATATTTCCCCATTTCCGTGATCGCTTTGAGGAATATTTGCTGTACGGCATCCTTGGCTGCTTCTTCCTGTCGCAGGTATTTCATGCATACCCCCAATAAAAGCAAGGTATATCGCTGTAGCAGGATACCCAGCCATTGGGTGTTCTGGTCACTCCGATAGCGATCTAATAATTCCTTATCGCTGATATGTTCCCATGTGGCAGCTTGCACAACCTAATTTACAATTTTTTGATAAGATGCCTGCGCAGCAAAATTCCATATCTTACCTCCAAAAGTCAGGCATGTCACGCATCATTTGCTTGGTGCCCGTTGCGCCGCTACGGGCCGAAGCCGCTCATCGTTCCGAAATGGTGAGCCAGTTATTATTTGGAGAATTCGCAGAAGTATTAGACAGGCAGAAAGATTTTCTGCAGGTGCGTTGCGCCTATGACGGTTATATGGGTTGGGTGCAGGCCGGACAAACAGTTCCGGTTTCGGAAGCCTTCCAGGCTGCCGCTCAAAAAATACTCTGTGCGGGCAGGCTCACAGAAG
>CAZAOR010000024.1:0-2752 GCA_964486805.1 uncultured Sediminibacterium sp.
AAGACTGAGTACTGCATTGTTTGACAGGTTACTGTTATTGCCATACGACCAGGTGTATGTAGCATTATTTACAGAAGCTGCACCTGTCAGGGAGAACCTGCTGCAGAAAGCATCGGGTGTGCTGGTTGTAATACTGGCCACCGGCGCTGACTGGAGGGTTACGGTCGTGCTGCTGGTAGCAGTATTCCCGCTGGCATCTTTTACAGTCCAGGTAATCGTAGAGATCCCTTTATTGAAAGTTCCGCTGGCATCAGTACCATTACCACTGCGGCTGGTTGCACCAGTTATCTGGTAAGTAATGCTGGCAATGCCGCAATTATCCGAAGCGGATATTGCCGGGATTGAGTAACTGCTGGAGTTACTGCATACCGTTTGGTTAGGAACTGCCACAATCACCGGTTTCATATTATCTACCACCGTTACTACCGCAGCTTTGGATGCGGTGTTACCGGCAGCGTCCTTCACGATCAGGGTGACGTTATTGTTACCGATATTACCACAATTGTAGGTAATAGAATTGACTGCTGCACTGTTCACAGTTACAGTTTGCGTATAAGTAGCCTGTACATAAAGCTGTTTGTGAATACCAAACAGGTAGTAGATAAGTCCAAATCCCCAGTTATAATAGCAGGGATTGCCGAATATCGCATCGCTGACAGGTATGGTAACACTGTTTTTGCCGAGCGCATATTGCTCTACCACTGATTTGCTGTTTGATGCATCAAAGAGTCCTTTACAGAAATGACCGCAGGATCCACTGGGTGTACCATAGCTCGCAAAATCAATAGAGGTGATCACGGCACCTGCAGGAGCTGTCAAAGTGAGCCTGTCGCCTTCATCCGCGGTAGCGCAGATGGTACCGGTTGTAGTTGTAGTTGCGCTTGAGCCAAACTGCAAGCTAATATTGTTACTGCAATTGTCAGACGAACCATTGTTTACCTGGTCAGGTGTTACAGTAACCTGGCCATTGGCACCAAGCGGTACGGTAATATTCTGTGTAATTGCTGTCGGCGGTGTTACGTCATTTACCACAATAGTAAAGCTTTGTGATACTGTTCCGCAGGTGTTGCTCGCTTTAACCGTTACCTGGGTACTACCTACTGCAAATACAGAACCAGATCCATTACCGGATCCACTGCCAGCAGTAGCACCTGTAAATGTGTAACTGATAGCAGGGCTACCTGTAACGGGTGTATTGTAAGTAACAGCAGCACCACACTGGTTATTTGCTGCATTCACAGTGATTGTAGAATTGGGGGAAGTAAATACGGGTGTTACGCAGCTTTGCTGCACTGTGATCGTTGTTGTAACGGTAGTCGCACAACCGTATCCATTGGTCACTGTATAACTGATCACCGCGTTGCCGGCTGTAACACCAGTTACCAATCCGGAAGTTGACACCGTTGCATTAGCACTGTTACTGCTCCATACGCCTCCGCTGGTTGCATCTGCCAATTGAAGGGTAGCGCCCGCATCCACTGTGGAACCGCCGGTTATAGCGGCTACTACCGGTACAGCATGTACCGTAACACCGGCAGGAGCAGAGGTGGCAGAGCAGGAAGCTGCATTGGTAACTGTTACAGAATAGTTTCCGTCGGCAGTAACCGTGATAGATGATCCGGTAGCGCCATTGCTCCAAAGCAAGGAACCGGAAGCATCTGTACTCAGTAATGTACTGCCGCAATTATTGACTACCGTAATAGCCGGAGTTGCGGGAATCACTTTAGGTGATGCTGTGGCACTCGCCGCAGGGCTGGTACAACCATTCACTGTTTGGGTGAGGGTATAATTGCCCGGATTAGTTACTGTAATCGCGGAAGATGTAGCATTGTTATTCCACAGAAGGGATCCGGTATAGTTAGAAGCGGTCAATACAGCATTTCCACAATTATTAATGACTGATACGGTTGGGGCAGCAGGAATTGCAATGGGGGATGCAGTAACCGTAGACGCGGGGCTTACACAGCCATTTACTGTTTGGGTTACGCTATAGTTTCCGGAAGCGCTGACTGTTAGGGTATTGCCAGTGGCATTATTATTCCACAGAAGGGATCCGGTATAATTAGAAGCGGTCAATACAGCGTTTCCACAATTATTAACGACTGATACGGTTGGCGCATCAGGAATCTGCTTGGGAGCAGCCGAAGCATTAGCAGGCGCACTTGTACAACCATTTACGGTTTGTGTTACACTATAAGTGCCAGCGGCATTAACTGTAATAGCGGCAGTGGTTGATTCGTTGTTCCACAAAAGACTGCCGGAATAATTAGAAGCGGTCAGTACAGAATTGCCGCAATTGTCAGCTACGCTAACAACCGGTGCTGCAGGAATGGCTTTGGGTGCTGCAATGGCAGCGGCTGCCGCACTTACGCATCCGTTAACAGTTTGTGTAACGCTATACGTACCGGCGGAAGGCACGGTGATCGCATTGCTGGTAGCATTATTGCTCCACAACAAATTGCCGGTAAAGCCGGAAGCGGTGAGCACCGAATTACCGCAATTATTCACAACCGAAACGGTCGGCGCAGCAGGGACTGCCTGCGGGGCGGCTGTTACAGATGTTGTAATGCTGGAGCATCCATTAGCTGACTGTGTCACTGTGTAATTACCTGCACTGGTTACAGTAATCGCGTTTGTTGTTTCACCTGTACTCCAGAGCAAGGAGCCGGATGGATTGCTCACTGTAAGCGTGGTATTACCGCAATTGTTAACAATATTGACTAGCGGTGCAGCCGGAAGCGCTTTCACGGTA
>CAZAOR010000025.1:0-4320 GCA_964486805.1 uncultured Sediminibacterium sp.
TCAGGCGTACCAGGTTGGTAGGGCAGCAGGAGCATTCAAACCAGCCCGAGCGGGTTCGTTCCAGGTCGGGATGGGTGAAATGGTCCGTTACCTGCATGGCATTGGTATAAAAAAAAGATTGGCCATCCAAACCGATGCCTGATATCAGTCCATTGTATAAAATCTTCTCCAGCAAATCCATGTATTTCGCATCTCCATGTAACTGGAACATGCGTTCATTGAAGAATACATTGGCAATAGCCGCACAGGTTTCATTATAAGCAGTGGTATTGGGCAGTTCGTAGTTATCCCCATACCGTTCGCCGTCACCGATAGCGCCTACACTTCCCTGCACATAGATTTTCTTGCCTGCCATATTGTTCCAGATCCTGTCAACAGCCTGTAACAGACTGTCATCTCCGGTAAGCGCGGCTACATCTGCCATGGCAGCGTAGAGATAACCCGCCCGTACGGCATGGCCCTCAGCTTCTGTTTGTTGTACCACCGGAACATTATCCTGCCAGTAGGCGCCATTCTTCCAGGGGTCCTTACTTTTTTTGTCGTAGCCATTGTACTGACCGCGTGCATGGAGAAAAAAATCGGCGGTCTGGAGATACTTTTTATTGCCGGTGACCCGAAAAAGTTTGACCAGCCCCATTTCCACGATCTCGTGACCCGGGGCTACGGAACGCTTTCCGGGCCCGAATACACTGCAAACAAGGTCAGCATTTTTGAGGGCGATATCCAGCAGGCTTTTTTTGCCGGTGGCCTGGTAATGTGCTACAGCTGCTTCATACAGGTGGCCGGCATTATAGAGTTCATGGCTCATCTCCCGTTCCTTCTCCCATCTTTCTTTGCCTATCCAGGAACTGACAGCACCCGGATTGATCGAACGGGGAGTATAGAGATATCCATCAGGCTCTTGTGCTTTGCCAATGATCACAATCAGTGAATCCAGGTATTTTTCCAGAACAGGATCCGGGAATAGCGATAAGGAGTATGAAGCCCCTTCAATCGTTTTATAGATATCGGTATCATCAAAGGGATATTTTGTACAGAACCTTCCCTGGTGTAATGCGGCCAGTACAAAATTCTCCAGCCTTCCCGTGCTTTCGCAGCGTGCAAAGGAGGCGGGGATTGTCACTTTGCGGTTCAATTGCAGTCGAGGCAGCCAGAACTGATCGGTGAACTTTACCTGTGTAAAGGGCACGGCCTGTACCGGGTAATCCTGCTGCTGGGCTGTAAGTGATAAACCCAGGGTGCACAGCAACAAGGTTGCCAGTTGTTTTTTTGTGGCTGTAAATTTTCTCTCCATCATTGTACAGAAAAACGGTATTCAGTAGTGGAACGATAGGTTTCACCAGGTTTCAGGATAGTATTCGGGAAATCGGGGTGATTGGGACCATCCGGAAAATGTTGGGTTTCCATGCAGAAAGCGCCATGCTTCGGATACACTTTTCCATATTTCCCATGCAGGGTGCTGTCCAGAAAATTGCCCGTATAGAACTGCAGGCCTGGTTGGGTAGTCCATACTTCCATCCTGCGACCACTGCCGGGATCATAGGCTGTCGCGGCAAGGCCGAGTTCCGTTCCTTGTTTATCCAGTACCCAGTTATGATCATACCCGCCTTTTACCTGTTCGATATCACGGCCGATCGGTTTTGCCCTGGTGAAGTCCATGGGCGTGCCTTTAACCTCGGGTAAGGCGCCCGTAGGTATCAACTCGCTGTCTACGGCGGTGTATTTGGCAGCATGAATCATTACTTCCTGGCCCAGAATAGTCGCGTCCCGGCCGGCTGACAGGTTATAATAGGCGTGATTGGTGAGATTCACCGGCGTAGGCTTATCCGTCGTGGCTTCATACGCGATAACCAGGGTATTATCCGAACGGAGGGTATAGGTAACCTGTACCTGGAGGGTGCCAGGAAATCCCTCGTCGCCATCCGGGCTGGTATAGTTGAGTTGCAGGCTGCTGTCGCCCGGTAGGGGTTTTGCATTCCAGCGTACCTTGTCCAGACCTTTCAATCCGCCGTGCAAGGTATTGCCATGGTCGTTTACAGCCAACTGATAGGACTTGCCATCCAATTGGAATTTTCCTTTTCCGATCCGGTTACCGTACCGGCCGATCAGGGCGCCAAAATAGGGATTGGTCGTTTGCAGGTACCCGCTGAGCGAATCGAAGCCCAATACCACATCCCCCATTTTTTTATCCCTGTCCGGAGTCAGCAAACGCGTGATTGTTCCGCCATAATCCAGGATGGTCAGTTCCATACCGGAAGGGTTGATAATGGTATATGCGGTCACCGGCTGCTGTTCATACATGCCGAACGCTTTTTGTGCGATATGGAAGGACATAGCACTGTCGTTTTTAGGTGCATTGTTGCATGCGAGAAGAAACAATGTGACGGAAGCGATCAGGGTTCTGATTTTGTGGTGTATCATGGCAAGTTGGGTTTGGAAGGTCAGGATTGTCCGTAATAACTATTCGGGCCGTGTTTTCTTTCAAAATGTTTTTGAATCAGCGCTTCTTTCAATACAGGTACATCTGGCCGGATCTGTTCTGTCAGAAAGGCCATTTGTGCAATAGCTTCCAGAACTGCGCTGTTGTATACTGCTTTGGCGGGTGTCTTTCCCCAGGTAAAGGGTGCGTGATTACCTACCAGGATCATTTCGGTATCCCGGTAATCCAGTTTTCGTTCTTTCAAGCAGTTGAGTATCTGGATACCCGTTTCATATTCGTAATCTCCCTGTATCATAAGATCACTCATCGGCGGGGCGCAGGGAACCGGTACGGTGGCATGGTCGGCATGTGTAGTACCATATACCGGGATATCGCGTTGTGATTGTGCCCAGGCGGTTGCATAAGTAGAATGTGTATGAACGATACTCCCGATCTCCGGCCAATGGCTGTATAAAACCGCATGGGTCCGGGTATCAGAGGAAGGTCGCAGTGTACCGGCGATGGTTTTGCCTGCAAAATCAACCACCACCATTTTATCCGGGCTCAACTCAGCATAGGGTACCCCGCTGGGTTTGATGGCAAATACACCTGCGCTATGATCGGCGACACTTACATTCCCAAAGGTAAAAAGTACCAGGTGAAGAGCCGGTAACTGCATGTTGGCCTCGTAGGCGGCTTCCTGTATAGATCGGTAATTGGTCATTTTCAGTACCGGTATTGGGTTAAATATACCGCATCCTTTTGTGAATCCTGAAGCAGGAGTGCCGAACTGTAAGTTTATAGACTAATTTATGATAGCCTCCCGACGATCCATTCGCTCCAATATATATATCAAAATAAGGTGAATGGGGAATAGTCAATGTACTGTGGTAATTTTTCATTGTTCACTATTGACTATTCGCTGTTGCATATCCCCCCCATTTGCAGTATTGCCTGTATCTTTTTTCATAATGCTGAGCTTTTTCCGGATCGGGCTGATAGGTTTTTTCGAAACCCGGTCCCATGGCCTGCATGGCATCTTCAACGCGTTGATAAATACCGGCTGCAGTAGCAGCAAACATAGCTGCACCCAGTGCACAGGTCTGATCACTCTTATGAATGCGGATGGGCATCTGCAGGATATCGGCCATCATCTGCATGATATAAGGTGATTTTTTTGCCACGCCGCCCAAGCCGATCAATCCCTTGACGGGAATACCTTCTTCCCGGAAGCGTTCAACGATAGCACGGGCCCCGAAACAGGTTGCTTCTGCAATAGCCCGGAACACCCGAGGCGCATCGGTTCCCAGGTTCAGGTTTCCGATCATGCCTTTCAATTCCTGGTTGGCATCCGGTGTACGCCGGCCATTCAGCCAATCCAGTGCCCAGGCGTCATTTTCTGTAACCGGTAAAGCGGATGCGGCCTGTGCCAGGGCTGGGATCAGTTGCTCCTGCATTTGGGCAAGCAGGCTTTGCTGATCTGGCAATAATTGTGCGAATGGCCATAACAGCAATTTGCTGAACCAAGCATAAGCATCACCAAAAGCAGACTGTCCAGCCTCCATCCCAAGCATTCCCGGAATAATAGAACCTGGTACCTGACCGCAGATCCCTTTTACGAGTATGCCATTTGTTGCATCCAGCGGCGCCACCAGCATATCGCAGGTGGAAGTACCCATTACCTTGCTGAGATGATACGGTTCAATCTGGCCCCCTACTGCACCCATGTGGCAATCAAAGGCACCAATACCGATCTTTACATTCCCGGGGAGTCCTAAGCGTTCGGCCCAAGCTGCTGAAATGGTGCCGGCAGCTTGCGCAGCATCAAAGGTTTCCGTAAATAGATGCTGGGTAAAGCCTTTCAGCAAGGGATCCCATTCTGCAAAGAAATGATCTGGCGG
>CAZAOR010000026.1:0-2846 GCA_964486805.1 uncultured Sediminibacterium sp.
GGTTATAAATAAATACAAATGTGTTTTTTTGTTACTGCAATTTTTGCCCATGCTATCTTTTTTTTCTTAACAGCAGGTGTCTTATAATTCATCATGAATAGCTATCCATGCTGCCCGACTCCCGCTCAAGGGGATACGGGAAATGACTAAGTTGGTGATCAGCCAGGGCAAAAACATAGGCCAAACTGATATTTTGCTGCGCTTTTTTCGCCATTGCTTCGTTATTCCTTCGTCCTTCTCTATGGGCGCAATTGAAGAAGACTCGAAAAAATAACGAGGAAACTCACTCCAACGGGCAAATTACGATTCGCTAAATGGCCCCAAATCCTCTTTTTTCGATCTAAGCAATTGGATACCACGCTTCCGCATGGGATGATAGCACCCTTCCCCCTTGTCATGCTGCACGGGCAGCTAATATGATACTCCGCCGGATAGTCGGCCTTTTTATGCAATTTTGCCCTATGCGTGTTATCATCACTGCTGCTACGGTAGAGGAATGGATGCCTGCCTTCCTTGCCATGCCGGCCCTGTATACCAGCGATAGTAAACGGCTGAAATTGCATTTTCACCAGGGCGGTGTGGGTATGTTAGCCAGCGCAGTTTCCCTCACCAAGCTGGTGTTGGAAGACAAACCCGACCTCATCATCCAGGCCGGTATTGCGGGCAGTTATGATACCCGATTGCCCCTGTCCAAAGTAGTAGTGGTTGCCGATGAGGTACCCGGCGATACGGGTGTGGAAGAAGAGGGCCGATGGAAGGATCTTTTCGATCTCAGGCTGGAGAAACCAGGCTATCCCCCATTCGAAAAACGCCGCCTGCCCAATCCATGGCTGCAGCAGTATAACCTGCTCAAACTGCCCGCTGTCAGCGGCATTACCGTGAACCAGGTGACCACCCAGCCGGAGAGGATTCAGCTATTGCAGAAAAAATACCAGCCCGTTGTGGAAAGTATGGAAGGCGCCTGCCTGCATTATGTGGCCCGTATGACCAATATCCCCTTCCTGCAAATACGGGCTATCTCCAACTATGTTGGTGAACGCGATAAAAGCAAATGGCAGATCAAAGAAGCCATCGCAGCTCTCAACCAGAACCTGCTGAAATACACGGAAAAACTATATCGATTAAAGTAAGCACCTGAACAAACACCCATGAAACTGACCATCGGTTTTTCACCCTGTCCGAACGACACTTTTATTTTCGACGCACTGGTGAACGGGCAAATCCTCACACCAGGTATTGAATGGGAACCGGTTTTGGAAGATGTACAAACCCTGAATGAATGGGCCACCCAAGGCAGACTCGATGTTTCCAAAATCAGCTATGGGGTTTTACCGCTTGCCCTGCCGCATTACCAGGTAATACCTGCTGGGGGTGCATTAGGCATGGGGGTAGGACCCCTACTGATCGCCAAAACACCGCTCCACAACGAAGAGGACATCAACCACATGCGCATTGCCATACCAGGTATCCATACCACTGCCCATGTGCTGTTTTCCCTGGCCTACCCGGAAGCCAGGGGCAAGCAGTTCCTGGTTTTTCACGAAATAGAGGCGGCCGTATTGTCCGGTAAAGTAGATGCCGGGGTGATTATCCATGAAAACCGTTTCACTTACCAGCAGAAAGGCCTCGTAAAGCTTCGTGATTTGGGAGCATACTGGGAAGAAAAGATCCAGGCGCCAATCCCCCTGGGGGGCATTGTGGTGCGCAGGTCCCTGGGCGATGAACTGGCCAGCAGAATCAATCAATGGATACAAGAAAGCCTGCGATGGTCCTGGCAGCAATATCCTGCCATCGGTTCCTATACCCAATTACACGCACAGGAAATGTCGCCCGAAGTTATGCGACAGCATATTGAACTCTATGTTAATGATTATTCCATGGCATTGGGCGATACCGGGAAGAAATCGGTGGAAACCCTGTTAACGGTGATTGCACAACAAACAGGCGCACAATCACCGGCCTTACCGGTATTTCTGCCTGTATCCTAAGCTTTCAGTGCGCTTGCATAAGCGGCCAATACCCTTTGTCTCGCCACTTCATGGGACACAATGGGCGACGGGTAGTCAAAGCTATCAAGTTCGGGCACCCATTTGCGGATATAGCGCAGGTCTTTGTCAAATTTTGTCGTCTGCAATGACGGGTTAAATACCCGGAAATACGGGGCTGCATCACAGCCGGAACCTGCTGCCCATTGCCAGCCGCCGTTATTGGCAGCAAGATCAAAGTCCAGCAGCTTCGCCGCAAAATAAGCTTCTCCCCAGCGCCAGTCAATCAGCAGATGTTTGGTAAGAAAAGAAGCCGTGATCATCCGGGCCCGGTTATGCATATATCCGGTGGCATTCAGTTCGCGCATCCCGGCATCTACAATGGGATAGCCTGTTGTTCCCTGACACCAGCGCGCAAAACCCGCTTCATCATGGCGCCATTGCACCCGGTCGTAAGCCGGCTTAAATGATTTTCCTTTGGCCACCTGCGGAAAATGCCAGAGGATCATCTGATAAAATTCCCGCCAGATCAGTTCATTCAGATAGGTACCGTTTAAATTCATCGCCCTCCTTGCCAGATCCCTGATACTGATTGTTCCGAATCGGAGATGTACACCCAGTTTGGTAGTGCCATTCTCCAGCCCCGGGTAATCCCGGGTATCACCATAGCGACTGATCACACGATCCGGCGCTGCAGATGGCGGAAATGGCAGATCGGTTGTCCGAAAACCGATCGTTTCCAATGCAGGAATCACCCGTGCCGGCTGCTGATAAAAATGCGCATAGTATTTTTCGCAGGGATAGGACGACAGGTAGAAATTTGTCAGACCTGCTTTCCATTTGCGGGCATACGGGGTGAAC
>CAZAOR010000027.1:0-4578 GCA_964486805.1 uncultured Sediminibacterium sp.
CGGATGCAGAAACAATGACCATTACCACCAACCTCGATATCGCTGCCGGGGAAGAACTTTTTATTAATTATAATGCCACAGCCGATGATGCGACCCCGATCTGGTTTGAGGCGCTGTAATAGCAATGAAAAATGAAAAAAGACCTGTTTTCATAGTTCTCTTTTCATTTTCACTTGTCATTACCAATATTGATACCCGATCAGTTTGGCCAGTTCCAGTTTCGCCAGGCATAACTGGTATTCGTATTGCAGCCTGGTGAGCAAAGCGCGTTGTACATTGGTACTTGCATTGGTGATCTCGAGATTGGTGCCGGTACCGGCTTTCAGCCTGTTGGTGGCGAGCTGTTCGGCTACCTGCGCCTGATCAATCTGTCCACGGGTATTGCGGATACGCTCCATATTGGCCCGGATATCGGTCAGCGCCTGGCGGATATCTTTCTGGTAGGTACTGTCCAGGCTTTCCATAGCCATTTCCTGTTGCCGGATGATCGTTTGCTGCAGCTTCTGTTGTTGCTTATTCTTGCCGCCGTTATAAATCGGTACACTGAATGAGATGCCTGCCATATAGTTGAAGCGCATATCATTTACATAAGGAACATAGCCATTTTTAACGCCTGCGGCAGCTTTTAATCCGACGATCGGTTTCTCGGCAAGCTTGGTAACTGCCAGGTCATGCTGTGCCTGTTCAATACGGTCTTTCGCCAATGAAAAATCGGGATTCAGGCGCTGAGCGAGGCCCAATGCATTGCCCAGTTCACCCAATTGCAGGTCAAAATCAAAATCCTTGCCGGCGCTCTGGCGTTGACCCGTGGTATATTCCAGCAGGTTTTGCTGTTTTTGCAGGTTGTTCTGCAAGTCGATTTTCCGGTTGGTTTCATTGTCGATAGAAGCCTGGATATTCAGGAGATCGATCCGCAGGGCAGTGCCGTTTTTCAACTGGCTTTCCACAATTGCTTTATTGTCGTTCAGGAACTGCAATACGCTGTCCTGGATACGGATGGCTTCTTTCAGGTACACCATATTATAATATACATTAGCAACCTGGTAGGCTAATTGTGCCTTTATATAGTCCACATTGTGCTGTGCATACTGGAGGTCTTTTTTCGATCTGTCGATATTTGCCTGCAACCTGCCAAAATCAAACAAAGCGTAAGTAGCGCTCAGGTCGCCGTTCAGGTTATGCAAAGGAGCGAACTGAAATTCATCCCCATTGATCGGGAAAACGATTTTGGGACGTACATAGGCATAAGAAGCTTCGGCGGATACTTCGGGCATTTTATTCAGCTTAACCAGTTCCAGTTTATCCTGGGCTGTGACAACAGTATTTTCTGCCTCGCGAACTTTGGGAAAATAACTGAACGATTGGTTGATCAGTGATTTCAGTTCGGTATTGACCGCTACCTGCGCATGCAGGACGAGGAAACTGAATCCGGTTAATAAAGTGCTTGCAATTTTTTTCATGGTCGTGTATTTCTGCGTGTAATACATTAATCAATGTGCTTCTGCTGCGGCTTTCATAGTAGCAGCCATTTCAGAAGCGGATTTTTTCTTCACCCTCAGGAAGGTCACCAGCGGTATCACCAGGATAAAGAAGATGGTGATGAGGCGGAACGTGTCGAGGTAGGAAAGGAAATATGATTGCCTGTCAACAATCCCGTTGATGGTGGCAATGGCTTTGGTGCCGGCACCTGCTACGTCACCCGAACGGGCAATAATACCATTGGCAATCGTTTGGCTTCTTTCCAGGAACATCTGGGATTCGCCGGTCACTTTTGTAACCAGGTCATATCGGTGCTGGGCATACTGGTGTGCGATGTAATTATTGGCGAGCGCGATACCGAAGGCCCCCCCTAATTGCCGGATCATATTATTGAGTGCGATACCGGATGCATAATCCTTCGGCTGCAAGCCGGCTACGGCCTGGTTAATCAGGGGTAATTGCACCATACTGATGCCAACTGCCCGGAAGGCAAGAGGCACAAAGAAATCCCATTTGCCTACATCCGGACTTACCGAAGCACTCAGCCAGGCGTAGGCTGCAAAAAGCAGGAAGCCCAATACCACAAAGGGAATAGGCGAGACGCCCTTGCTCATCAGTTTACCGATGATCGGCATCATCAGCACAGTGATCATGGTAGGTGCCAGCAGTGTGAGTCCTGTTTCATAGGCGGTAAAGCCAAGCGTTCGTTGCGCCAGTACCGGGAATACGAATACCGAGGTAAAGAGCCCGACACCCACTACAAAAGTAAAAATGGTGGTAAATGCCAGGTTGCGATTATTCAGCACACGGAGGTTCACGGCGGGGTTCTTGATGCTAAGTTCATACCAGATGAATCCAACCATCCCGATCGTAGCCAGGATGGTCGTGATGCGGATGATATTGCTGCTGAACCAGTCTTCCGCTTCTCCCCGCTCCAGTACAAACTGCAGGCATCCGATGCCGACCATCAGCAGGAGAATACCGGTGTAGTCAATATGGATATCTTTTTTCTTTTTGCCTTCTCCTTCTTTACGATCTATAAACGTAAAAGAAAGGAAGGTTGCGAGAATACCGATGGGAATATTGATCATAAAGATCAGGGGCCAGGAAGCATGGTCAATAATATACCCGCCCAGGGTAGGACCGAGGGTGGGGCCTAATACAATGCCCATGCCAAAAAGGCCGGAAGCGATGGGCCTGTCCTGCGGCTCAAAAGCATCAAACAGAATAGCCTGTGAAGTAGAGAGCAAGGCGCCGCCGCCAACTCCCTGGATAAAACGCCAGATAATGATTTCAACTAGGCTGGTGGACTGACCACACATATAGGATGCCATGGTGAAAATGATCATGGAAACGATATAATAGTTCTTACGGCCGAAATATTCTGCGAGGAAGCCTGTCAGCGGAATAATGATAACATTGGCAATGGCATACGAGGTGATAACCCAGCTAATGTCTTCAATATTCACGCCCAGGCTGCCGCTCATGTCGCTCAGGGCCACATTCACGATCGAGGTATCGATCAGTTCCATCACAGCCGCTGTCACGGTGGTCAATACTATGATGGCCCTTGCAAATCCTTTGGGTGTTGCCATATAATAGTTTGGTGTCCGGTTTAAAGAGGCTTGGCTTAATTGGTTTCTGCGGTTACTACAACGCTTAAGCCCGCCCTGAGCCTGCTTTTATACTGGGCAATATTGTTGATATTGATTTTTACCGGAACGCGCTGTGTGACTTTGACGAAATTGCCACTGGCATTATCGGGTGGTAACAGGGAAAATTTGGCGCCTGTTGCTTCACTCAGACTTTCAATGGTGCCGGTAAGATGGGCATCCGGGAAAGCATCCACTTCAATATCCACCAGTTTGCCGGGATACAGTTTTTTGAGCTGATTTTCCTTGAAATTGGCTACAATCCAGTAAGTCGTATCATTTACAATAGAAAAGAGCGGGGTACCGGCCTGCACAAACTGGCCGATGGATACATTCTTCTTACCGATTTTACCAGCCTGCGGCGCATAGATCTTGGTATATGTAATCTTCAGTTTTGTCTGTTCGATCTTCGCTTTCTTGATGGCCAGGCCTGCTTCTGCTTTTGCCACCCCGGCTTGCAGCACGGCAATACGGCTTTTGGCAGCCACCAGGTCGGTTTGGCTATTGCTGACCTGTTGGGCAGCGGCCTCTACATTGTATTTGGAATCGTCCAGTTGTTTCCTGGTGATAGCCTGGTCGCTGTAAAGTCTTTCATCGCGTTTCAGGTCGTCCTGTGCTTTCTGTTTCTTAAGCTGGCTCAGGTCTATATTGCCCTGGTAGGTTTTCAGGGATACGAGCGCGTTGTTCAGGGCTGCTTTTGCATTGATGATATCTACTTCTGCTTCCCGGTAATCGGCTTCCATTTCATCCAACTGGGTTTGCAGTTCAGCATCATCGAGTTCTACCACCAGTTGACCTGCTTTCACGGAATCATAGTCGTTGATGGTGATATTTTTTACATAACCGGCTACGCGGGGCAATACCGGTGTGATCTGTGTTTCCACCTGTGCATTGTCGGTAGATTCGTGCGTCATCGCAAAATGGATCTTCCGGTAGCCGATGAAACCGGCTGCCAGCAGGATGATAATCAGTACGATGGTTCTGACGGGTGATTTCTTTTTGGCGGTTGCTTGCTCGGACATATACTTGTTTTAGGTGTGTTTGAGTTGGTTATTAGGATTCTTCAGAGGGGGCATGCAGGAGGTATGCATGGATCAGTTGTTTCAGGTGCCTGGTAAGCCGGTGCTGGAATGCCTTATCGGTATAGGGATCAAACTTTTCATCCTTATTCAGTAACATACAGCAAAGTGATTTTGACAGCATGACCTGGTTAATTGTGCCGATCAGGGTGGCCATGGTCAGTTCCGGATCCGCTTTTTTGAATACTTTTTTACGGATGCCTGATTCAATTACACTGCGGAGCATGCTGGTATTACGGGAAAAATTACTCAGGATCTTTTCGTGAAATTCCTTCCGGTCCCCGATCAGTAATTCCTGGTAAAGGATCCGGTGAAAAAGAGGATGGTTCAGGATGCGGTTAACATAGTTCTCAATAATCGCATCTATC
>CAZAOR010000028.1:0-3122 GCA_964486805.1 uncultured Sediminibacterium sp.
CCTACTTTATTCCCCAGGGGCCGCAGCCACCCGCCTTATCTCCCCGGTCCCCAACTGCAAGGGACCGGGGGCACCTGTGATATTTCAAGAGGTTGTCCATTCGAAATGAACCGGAGAAGCTGGTTGTGACGAGCAACTAGAACCTTCGGAAGAACCGAATGGACATTCATAAGAATGCCCGACTTAGCTTTCGCAGTCGAGAGGCGTTAGTCAGGTATGTTCTTGAGCAGGGAGCTACGCGGAAGGCTGCAGCAGAGCTTCTCAGGAAGGTGTGAAGAGTGACAGGCTCGTGATCCTGTCCTCCCCAAATGACAGTTCGCTCGAATCCAATTTCGAGATTCTCCGAAGGTTTGAAGCTCACCTGCTCGAGATGCATACAGGGATTCTCTTGGATAGACATGCCCCTTCATGGGGCCGATAAGAAATTCATAGCGAAACGGCCCAGTGAACTTAGAAAGGAATGGAACAATCATCGGCTTAACGCGATTAATTCTGAAGGTGTACAAGTTTTCGGCGTTGTTTGACATGGCCATGCCGCCTCCGAGTCCGAGGCCAAGCCGGTCATCCTGCTTACCAAGAGAAACTTCAGTATTGTGCACATGTGCCGAGACGTAAGCCTCCATCCACCACCCCTCTGTCACACTTGGGAGCGGTCCTGCCGGGATTGTGGTTTGCGCGTTATATGGGATTTGAACGGAGGAATTAAGGTAGTGGGTTGTACCGTCAATAGCGACAAGATTTGCAGCTAATGCTGATGAATAATTCGTCGCAGGTGGTGACCCTTGAAATTCACCCCTCAAATAGAAAGTGAAGTGTTGCCAGTTTGCGAAGACGCTGGCACCCGAATAATTATTACCCCCTCAGAAAATGGGCACCCAAAATCATTCACAATTGTTGAGCCGAGATGGAAACTGTCGTGTAGTGGAATTCCGGTTATGCCGCAGAAAGTGTTATAAACCTATTCGAAGTGTGGACCATTTGGGTGCACAAGACAGTCGCCGACGAGTTTGTCATCTAGTGCATAAGTGACGGTGGAATAAATCTTGAGGGCATCGATAATGCGCGCGTGCGTTTCCTCTAGCAACCGTTTCACACTGCCACACGTCCATGGACGCACTATTGCCGGATAGATTCAGCTGTCCACCGGATACAGGGTGAACCGCTTTGCCCGGATCCACACACGGGCATGCCGTCAGAACCATATTCCACATCCTGCGAGAAGCAATGGCGATTCGCAGAAAGAAGACAAGCTCCGAGCAAGCAAAACGAGACTATCGACTTCGCGAACCTATGCCCGGCCTGGCACCGTTTCGCTTTAAATGTCAACACATCGGCCCCATGCGCTTGCTTTGAGTTTGTCTGGAAACACAGGCAGTGCTCCTGTCTACAGAACACTGATTGCTGCTGCTCCTAGTGCCAATTGCGAGAAAACCTGCGTCCAATCCATTACGCCGCGCAAAGCTGGCGGACGGAGAGTCTTGTCGGGAACAACGATCGTATCTCCACGGTAAAGCTTTAGCTTTGAGAAAGAGCCATGCCAGAATAATGCACTCTTTACGGATGTTTTGCTCACTACTGAACCGTCAGCGCGGATGACAAATGCATGTCGCCAATCAGCATTGCGATTTGCTCCGCCTGCGAGCTTCAGATAATGATCTACTGTCCAGCCATCGTGATACAGGAAAGAATTTTGGTTGTACACTGCGCCGACGATGTTGACAGTTGCCGGCGCAAAGGGAACGAAGAACTTGTCACCATTTTCGAGGCTAATATCGGGAACGTCGTTGTCGCCGACGCTATTGGGATCGAACTGTAGGACGATGCGTCCCGTCGCTTTAATCTTACTCAGTCGTTCGATCAAGCCTTGTACGGCGGTTTGCGATGCGGTCACAGTACTGGCCGTATTATTGCCAGTGCCTGCCATTGCCAATGCCTGCGTGCCCCTTTCGGTTTCCATGGTTATGGTCTGTACGTATTCGTCGAGTCGTTGCTGCTGCAGCTTGCGCGTTGACTCGCGCGTGAAAGAAGCACCATAGAGATAAGCATGCGGTGTCAGGCCACCGGCTCGCTTTACGATATCGCGGAGTGTCTCGCCCGGCTTCACGCTATACGTGCCGGCATGCTGAACTTCACCTTCCAGATCCACGTACTTGGTCTGCTGCTCACGAGGCACACGAATATCGTCTTGCGAGAAGATCGTGATCGTGTCTCCCGGCTGCAGCGCTACGTCCTGGCTCGGATCATGCTTTAGTAGCAGTTTACCCAGATCAAATGGGATCAATGAAGTCTTCAATGTTTCCGGGTCAAGTCGTTCAATGACAGCGTAGTCCCAGTCGATATCGGGTGCGGTTAGCCGAACTGTGTTCTTTGGCTGCTGCGCCATCTGCCCGGTCTGACTTTGGTTGCCGCTTCCCGTACCGTTCGGTGAGTTGCTTATGGGATTTTGAGAAAGTTCTGCACCAATGGCGCCTGTGCTGCTTTCCTGATATTGAGGATTATTCAGCGTGGACTGATTTTGAGATTGCTGACTAGTTTGATTGCTGTTCGTAACGGGCTGCATCTGTTGTGTTGAATTTGAGCTATCGGGATTTGGCGGGGGAGGATTCAGCGCCGTACTGAGCGTTTCTTGCGTGACATCAGTCGTGAATCCTTGAGAATTCTGTTCGATCATATTCGGACTACGCCCAAGGGTTGAAATGGGTGCCTCAAATTCGGGAACAGGCAGACCCAAATGACTTCTCTTCCACCAATAGTCTCGGCTAAGCAATGCATCACGATCAGGGATTATGTCACTGACATGCATGCCAGGTTTCCATGCAAATCGCCCCGGATTGGCGACGTTGCCTCGAAGAGTGATCGTTTTTTCATACGCGGGCAGTATGGGAAAGATGCGTACGATATCACCATCTCGAAGGGATGTATTGAGGTTGTCATTATCAAATTTAAACTCGGCTGCCTGACGCATTTGATTCGGTCCAGTACGATCCAGAGAAATGCGCGCGGTAGACGAAAGGGCTGTGGTCTTTCCCGCATCGTCAAGAAGATCACCAAGTGTTTCGCCAGTACGAAGTTCATAGATGGCGGGAACGCGTACACTGCCACTGATGGCGACCTCGGGCCCT
>CAZAOR010000029.1:0-4134 GCA_964486805.1 uncultured Sediminibacterium sp.
TGGGCAGGCATTGCACTGAAACCCTCAACGGTATTGGTATTCAGTGTGGCCCTGGGTATAGCCATTGATGTTACCATTCGTTTCCTTATCAACTATAAGCAGGAATTACCCCATTATAATTACCAGGTATCACAAACCCTGGTACAAACCATCCGGCACACCGGGATCAGTATCCTGTATACTTCGCTGGTATTGATAGCAGGCTTTGTTATTTTCTGTTTCAGCGATTTTGGCGGTACCAAGGCCTTGGGTTGGCTGACTTCACTGACCCTGGTGGTAGGTACTTTAACCAACCTGATCTTGTTACCGGTACTGATCCTCGGAACGGCTCCCGGGAGAAAAGCCCGGACTGTGCACTGACAACCTGGCTTTCTTGAATCCCCCTGGCAGTCTTTTCAAAGAAAATGGATGATTGCCCAGTGAAAAAAAGTTGAATGGAAAGCCCGATTGGCTTTGCCTGCTGTTTCGGACAATTTTTTTTCGGGGTCAGATATTCATTTTCACGCTTGGGTGCAATCAGGCAAAGTAAATTGGGAAGTGCACTGTCATGGAAACGTCATTTTGTTTAACGGGCCCTATCAAGTTAATTTAAAATAAACTTTGTATTTTATTGATTTATAATAAATTATACCTTTTTTTATTCAAAAGCAGCTATTATTTCATGAAAAGTGCAGCATTAGGGAATAATATCCTGTCAATATCTGGTTGTTAAGGTTTCTTTAATTAATTTGCGGCCTCGCAAACAAAAACTGAATTATGAGAAAATTCGCTGCAATCATCTTTTGCCTGTTTCTCGCCGTCGTTCAACTGTCGGCTCAGAGCAGGACGGTTACCGGTAAGGTAACTGACGAAAATGGCAATCCAATTGCCAATGCTTCTGTTTATGTAAAAGGATCCAAGCAAGGTACCAGTACCAACGCTGAGGGTTTATTTACACTTCGTAATGTACCTGCTTCGGTACGCACTGTTACAATTTCTTCCTTGAACTATGTGGCGAAGGATGTACAGATCAGTGCACAGAACACGGTGCAAGCTTCCCTTTCAGCCGCTGCTGCAGATCAGCTTGATGAGGCGGTAGTTGTAGGTTACAGTACTACTACCAAGGAAGCTTTTACCGGTTCAGCCAAAGTTATTACGGGTGAAAAGCTGAACAACAAAAGCGTTTCCAACCTTTCCAAGGCGCTTGCCGGTGAGGTTGCGGGTGTAAACATCATTAACGGATCCGGTCAGCCGGGAAGCTCCGCTACCGTGCGTATCCGCGGCTTTGGCTCTGTAAACGGTAACCGGGATCCGCTGTATGTTGTGGACGGTGTGCCGTTTAGCGGCAATATCAGTTCGCTGAATATGAATGATGTAGGTTCTATTACAGTACTGAAAGACGCTGCCGCCACCGCAATTTATGGTTCCCGCGGTGCAAACGGTGTTATTGTAATTACTACTATTTCCGGTAAAGGCCAGAAAAATTTTGTAGAAGTAACAGGAAAATACGGCAGTAACCTGGCCCTTTTACCCCGTTACAGTACGATTACTTCCCCGGAAGACTATATCCTGTTGAGCTGGGAAGCTATGTACAATGAAGGGGTGAGCCTGGGTAATTCCAATCCTGTGAACTATGCCAATACCCGCCTTTTCTCAGCCAACGGTATTGATCCGCGTAACAATATGTGGAATGTGGCCAGCGGGGCCGACCTCGTTGATCCGACTACTAAAACTATCAAACCGGGAGTGACTCGTCTGTTTAATCCCGAAAGATGGGCTGATTATGCGTTTCAACCTTCTAACCGTACAGAAGCCGAACTGAAAATGGGAGGTAGCAGCGGCAAAACAAGTTATTATACCTCTTTCGGTTACCTGAATGATGTTGGTTATTCCATTAATACCAACTTCAAAAACCTGACCGGCCGTTTGAACCTGAGCCATGAGATAAAACCCTGGCTTACCTCTACTACCAACGTATCTTTCTCTAACAGCATTTCCTATAGCAATGGTCAGGGAAGCAGTTCCAACAGCGTTTTCTGGTTTGTCGACAACCTGCCCCCGATCTACCCCTTGTTCCTGAGAGACGCAAGCGGTAACAAAGTTGCTGATCCTATTTTTGGTGGTTATCAATACGACTATGGCTCTACCGGTCGTAAATTCGGTTCACTGACAAATGCGATAGCTGATGCCACTTATAACCAGAACTTTTCTAAGCGGAATGAAGTTATCGGTAGTACTTCACTGGATCTGAAATTCACGAAAGATCTGACCCTGCAAAACAAACTGGGTGTTCAGTATTACAATAATGATGCCCGCTTCCTTAACAATAAATTCTATGGTTCTTCTGCTTCGCAGAATGGTGCTGTTGGTTTCACCAAAACTGATCTGCTTAACCTGGACCTCTTGAACCTTCTTCGTTATGCGCACCGCTTCGGGGCACATAATATTGAAGTATTGGCAGCGCATGAAGCGAACAGGTTCAATCAGAATGTTGCCAGCGCTTCCGGTCAGAACCTTATTGACACGTATACTCCAGAACTGGCTAATGCAATCGTGATTAATCCGACATCCACATCTTATGTGAATACCCGTCGGTTGGAAAGCTACTTTGCACAAGCCAACTATGATTTCCAGCATACTTACTATGTTTCCGGTACCATTCGTAGGGATGGTTCTTCCAAATTCCGCGAAGGCAAACAGTGGGGTACGTTTGGTTCCCTGGGCCTCGGCTGGGAACTGACGAAAATGGATTTCATGAAACGTATCAAACCGATTGAATACCTGAAACTGAAAGCCAGCTATGGTGTGATCGGTGACCAGTCCGGCGTAGGTGATTATGCCGCCCTGACCAGTATTTCTATCGGTAACCTGAACAACAACCCTGCATTTGGAGTGCCGGTACCCGCTAATCCGGATATTACCTGGGAAGAAACAAAAATGTTCCAGGTAGGTGCCGATTTCCGTATCGGTTCATTCCTGTCCGGTTCAATCGAGTATTATGTGAAGAATACCGATAACCTGGTATTTTCCCGCCGCGTAGGTCCTTCCAACGGTTATGCATTGATTACTGTGAATGATGGACAGTTACGTAACTCAGGTGTTGATATTAACCTGACTGGCCATGTAATCAATAAGAAGGACTTTTTCCTGGATCTGGGTCTGATAGCTTCTCATTTCAATAATAAGATCACCCGTATGCCGATCGATCCTTCAACCGGACAGCCGAAAGTCATCGATGTACAGGCGCCTTATGGTTGGGGTAAAGGCCATTCGATCTTTGATTACTATATGCGCAATTTTGCAGGGGTGGATCCTGCTACCGGTACCAGCATGTGGACTGTTTATTACAATGATGCCAACAACAATAAGAGCTACGATGCCGGTGAAGAAGTGCTTGACCTGGAATCATACTATGCAGCTAATCCCGGTAAAAAAGGAACTTTGCTGACAGGTACGACCAAGAACTATGCTGCTGCCACTCAGTATTATATCGGTAAGTCTTCTATTCCTGCAGTTAGCGGTGCTTTCAACCTGAATACCGGGTTTAAAAACCTGACTTTGGATGTTCAGTTCCTGTATAGCTTCGGCGGCTATTCTTATGACGGCGCCTATGCAACCCTGATGGGCAACGGCCTGATCGGTAGCAATAACTGGAGCACCGATATCTTCGGCAGATGGCAGAAAGCCGGCGATATCACCAATATCCCGCGTATTTCTGATAACTCTGATGCAAACGTAAATGCCCAGTCAACCAGATTCCTTACCAAGGGTAATTACCTGGTGCTGAACAACGTGCGGATCGGTTATACACTTCCGAAAAGTTTGACAAGGAAAACGGGCTTATTCGAAGAAGTTTCCTTCTTCGTATCAGGCGATAACCTGTGGCTGCATACCGCCAGGAAAGGATTCAACCCCTCTACTGCAGAAGACGGATCCAGCAACATGTACCGTTATTCACCTCTGTCAACTATCACTACAGGCCTTAAAGTCAAATTCTAAAATATGATAGCCATGAAACGAATATATATTGCTTATGCCGCGACGGCAATGCTGGTCCTGGCAAGTTGTAGCAAGGATTTCTTAAAGACGCAACCAACGTCTTTTACAACACCGGATCAATTGGGCGCTGCGTCCCAACAGGATCCCAAGCTGCTG
>CAZAOR010000030.1:0-6117 GCA_964486805.1 uncultured Sediminibacterium sp.
GTCTTCAATATAAATGGTAGCTTCCGTGGTGGAAACCAGCGCCGTCAGTTTGACGGTAGGATGCTGTTCATCTTCCCGCTGATATTTTACGGCATTTGATATCAGGTTGTTCAGGATCAGCGAGAGCCTGAATGAATCTGAAGTGAACTCAACCGACTGATCCACATGTACGTCAAAAACAATCTTCGGATTCTGCATATTACAGAGTGCGATACTGTCATCAAACATTTTTCGGAAATCAATCGGTTCATTGATATTTTCCAAACGGATTCCCTTGTAGTATTCGATCGTTTTATGGATAAAACCGTCCATCTTGTTTACGCAGCTTTCAATCATGCTGAAATAATCATTTGTTTCAGGGGATGTTTGCTGCATTTTCGCCAGGTTCAGGATACCCAGGATATTGGCAAGCGGGGAGCGCAGGTCATGGGATGTGCTGTAAACAAAGCGGTTTAATTCATCATTCGCTTTCTGCAACTCATCTATTTTCATCTTGAGTTGCTTCCGGGTCTGGTACATTTCATACGCGTTCTGAATCGCGGATGTCAGTTCGATATCGTCCCAGGGTTTTTTTATATAGCGGAATATTTCTCCTTTATTGATCGCATCAATCACAGAGTCGAGATCGGAATAACCGGTCAGGAGAATACGTACCGGATCCGGGTGGGCTTTGCGGATAATATTGAAGAACTCAACACCTGTGGTTTTAGGCATCCGCTGGTCAGCAATGATCACCTGGATATCTTTATCATTCAGGATATTCATGCCTTCGGCAACCGTTTCCGCGGTATAGATTTCATAGAGACGCCGGAAACCGGCCTGGAAAGCCAGCAGGTTATTGGCTTCATCATCGATATAAAGCAGCCGTATTTTCTGTTCCAATAGATAGTCCATAGGTATGGATTATGACAGTGCCGACTGGGGCAATTGTTTGTATAAAGTTATTATAAATTCCGCGCCTTTTCCTTTGACAGATTGTACATCAATCTTTCCGGCATGTTTTTGGATGATTTTGTACACGATTGAGAGTCCCAGGCCGGTGCCTTCGCCGACATCCTTGGTCGTGAAAAAGGGATCAAATATCTTTTGTTTCACCTCATCCGTCATC
Organism: uncultured Sediminibacterium sp.; assembly: GCA_964486805.1. Taxonomy (GTDB): domain Bacteria; phylum Bacteroidota; class Bacteroidia; order Chitinophagales; family Chitinophagaceae; genus Sediminibacterium. Next base: position 1,109 of record CAZAOR010000030.1, read on the forward strand.
CCGATGCCCGAATCTTTGATCCGGATCTCCACCTGGTCGCCCAGGTCACGGGTACGGATGGATATCGATTCTTCCGGTTCCTGTACTTCTTTTTCCCGGATCGCCTGCAGACCATTGCTGAGAATATTCATGAATACCTGGTTCAGTTTGCCGGGGAAACATTCGATCATCCCATTGGCCTGGTAATCCTTGGTGATCTGCACATGGTGGGGAACATTATTTTTCAGCAATACCAGTGTTGAATCCAGGCCTTCATGGATATCCACCATTTTCACTTCACTTTCATCCAGTCGGCTGAAATTGCGCAGCCCCATCACGATCTCGGCAGTCCGCTCCGCCCCTTCCTGGATGCCTTTCACTAATTTATCAATCTCTGCCTTGACAAAAGCCAGGTCAATCTGCTTTTTCAGGTTTTGAATCTTTTGCAGCTTTTCCGGTATTTCTGCCGCCGATACCTGGTGCAGCACGTCGTAGGCATCAATCACTTCTACCAGGTCTTTGATATCCAATTGCAGGGGTTTGATATTCGACTTTACGAAATTGATCGGGTTATTGATCTCGTGTGCGATGCCGGCTGTTAGCTGACCCAAGGAAGCCATTTTTTCTGCCTCTACCAACTGGGTCTGGGCGTCTTTTAAATCCTGCAGGGCCTGGCTAAGATTGTGATTGGAAGACTGCAGTTCCTCGGTACGCTCCGCCACTTTTCTCTCCAGCACAATATTCTGATCACGTACCAGCTTCTCATTTTCCTGGGAGGCGCGGAGGGCCTCTGCCTGCGATTGTTCTTTTTCTTTCTGGAGGGTATTGATTTTATCAGCAAGGGCAATAGACAGGAGGATCCCCTCAATTGCCGAGCCGATATATAAAACATAGGTCGTAAAATTGTTGTACGGCAGCACATTAAAATTGCGCAAAACAAAGACCACCATCCCGCCTAAGAATGAGACCCAGGCGAAGAAATAAAAATAACCGGGCTTATAATGTTTCTTGCGGGCAATGTACCAGGAAGCAGACAATAACAATACCCCACCGGCAAGGCTGACTGTGTTGAGAATGTTATAACTGATATTATTCCCGCCGAGCAAGGTGCTCAGGATCGCAACCACATACATTGACATGAGCAGGAACAACCAGGGATGCAGGCGCGGCACATAAAACTTGGTTCGCAGGAAGTAGATAGCAAAACTGATCCCGCTGATGCCAGCCAGGCAGGATGTTATCGGTAAGGCATAGTCATTCAATACCGGCAGATTGGGCCAGAGATATTTGAATGCATAGCCTGCCAGTGTGATCTGGGCCACCGCCAGGAAAAACAGGTAGAGAATATAAACAAAATAGCTGCTGTCGCGGGTTGAAAAGAAAAGGAACAGGTTGTAGAGAAAAATCGCAATCATGATGCCCATATACAGGCCTACGACGATTTCCTGCATCCCCATGGAATTATCCAAAGCTGTCCTGCTTTCTATGAAAAGCGGCAACAAAATCTGGTGCCTGCTTTGGATACGAAAATAATAGGTAGCGGTATCCCCGTGAAAAATGGGCATGCTGCAGGTGAAATAGGGATTGGGCTGATCCAGTTTGTTATACGGCAAACTGTTACCCATTTTTTTTAGCAGCACCAGCCCGGTATCATTCAGCTGGTAAACATCCAGACTGGTGATATTGGCGTATTGCAGATCGAAATAGAGGGCATGGTCATGGGTCTGGTTAACGACCGTAAATCTTGCCCATACACTTCCTTTCACAACCGGGAATACCGGTATTTCAGAAGCTGATGCGCGGAAATTTGCGGCCTTCGTAATGGTCCGGGGATTCAATTTTCCCGAACTGTCTATCAGCAGGGAGAGATGATGTCCAACCAGCAAGGGCTTATCAGCATTGGTGACATTTAACAACGCAGGTTGATCGGATGTTTGTGCCAGTGCAGGAAAATTGCCGATGAACAGAAAAATAACCAACAAGGTTATAACCCAAAAGCGATAGTGGGATATGGATTTCACAGGATTAGCAAAGCAGGTAGCCATAAGCAGTTCCGGCAATTTACCAAATAAAAGGAATAATCCGTTTGGTATGCTGCATATATTCCTGGTATTCCTGCCCGAAATTATCCAGCAGCATTTTTTCTTCTACCCCGATGCGCAGATAATAAGCCAGGGACATGGCGAGCACCGCCACGAGGATAGCCCAGTGAGCATTTAAAAATACCGGGGTTCCAACGATGGCAGCAAAAGCGCCCAGGTAGCTGGGATGACGCACCAGCCGGTAAGGGCCTGAGCGCACCAGCCGGTGACCTTCTGTCAGGGTAACGGTAGCCGTAAAATGTTTGCCCAGGGTTTGAATGGCCCATACCCGGATGAAGATTCCCGATACCAGCAAAGCGGCGCCAGCCAGGGTCAGCGGAAGTGATGAAACCGATGGATCCGTTCGATAGGCCCATTCCCAAACGGCTGCCACCACACTGAGGGAAGTCATGAGCAAAATGACAAGAATGGAAAACCGGTCGCTCCCCTGGTCACGCTTCATTTCTGAGGATTTGAAAGCAGGCTGGCTAAGCCAGAGAGAAGCGGCAGCAAGGGCCAGTACCATGGTTTTATAATGCAGCATCAGCTCAGGCCTGCCAATCAAAGGCAAGAAATTGAGTAGCAGGATAGCCACCAGGGTGAAAATAAGTTTGTTCATGCTTTATCCGGCGATATTGGCTTTCAGGGGAATCTTGAACTCATTGGGATCAGCGCCGGCAATTTCCAGATCATAATTCACTTTAACAGCCACATTCTTGAACGGCGAACGTTCCATTGAAACCGTCTTCAGGTTTTTACGCAACCAGAGCATTTTTTCCCGCTCCCGCGGATGGGCATGTTCCAGTGTATTGGCATCCGATAAGAATACGGCAGTTGCCAGCAGGTCCAGTTTGGGATAATAGAAAGTGCCCTCATTTCCTACTGTTTTCAGGATGGTACTGCCTATCCACTGGTTGAATCTTACAGTAGCTGGCGAACAGAGCGAGAACATGGTGGTCAGTCCGATCTGTTCAGCAATCACCACGGAAGCAATGGAAGGGAAAAGGCTGCCCACTCCCAGTCCGGCTACTTCCTTGGAATTCCAGAGTCCGCAAAGTTCGCCGGTGCCGTTCTGGGCACATTCTGCAACAATATCATAAATCTTCGGGTCCATATAACCGGTGGCATCCTCAATCGGCAGTCGGGTCTTGCCATCAGCTGCATGCACGCGGGCTCCGCCAAAAAGACGGGTTTTATCCATGGATTCTACTACAATTACAAATACTGCAGGGTTTTGTGCCCACTCATTATTGGAAGAAGTAACTTTTACAACACCATGATATTCAAGCACAGTTCTGTGCCCGTCAATAAATTTTTGACAGGTTTCAGGATCATCTACCGATCTGAAAGCCCGGATACGGATCTCGATATCATTGCCAGCCAGTGACTCCATTCAACAGATTTGATTTTGCCGTACAAATTAACAAAAGAATACGCGTTTTTAGCCAGAATATTGTGGAAACAGCGGATTTTGTTACATTTATGGTTGAAAATATCTAATATCCGTAATCCCATGGATGAAAAAAAGATTAATGTTCTCTATATTGACGATGAGCCAAACAATATTACCTCCTTCCAGGCAGCTTTCCGGAGAATTTATACTGTGTTTACTGCCGAGTCGGCGGAGGAAGGCCGAAAAATCGTTGACACGGAAAATATCCATGTGATCCTGAGTGACCAGCGGATGCCCAAGACTACCGGTATCGAATTTTTTCAGTCCATCCTTGCAACCCATCCCGATCCGATCCGTATCCTGATAACCGGCTATACCGATATCAATGCGGTGATTGATGCGATCAATCTCGGACAGGTTTACAAATACCTCACCAAACCCTGGAACGAGGAGGAAGTCAAAAACTATATTAACAAGGCTTACGAAGTGTTTGATCTGCGACAGCAGAACCGGGAACTGACGCAGAAACTGATTGAAGCCAATGAAAAATTAGAGTTCCTCGCCAGGCAGAACCTGCTCTCATAGAACAGTCGGAAAGTGAAACAGCACAACTTAGGTTGCCTGCTGTTAAGGCAGGGCATGATTGCTTAAACGCAAGTTTAGTTTCATCATATGAAAAAAGCAAACGCTCCAGCAGGGCCATTAGTACGGATTACCTTCCTGCAATTACTCCTTTTATTGCTTTCAACCTGTACGGAGGCGCAGCAGGCGGAAACTAAACCCTTCATCATCGAGGGCCGTTATACCGGAAAGCAACCGGTTGTGTTACGGCTTGCCTATAACAACGGGAGGCCGGTTACCGACAGTGTGAGGGTTACAGATGGTCGATTTCGCTTCAGCGGCCGGTTAAGTGGACCGGTAGCGGCATTTTTCTCCGGCGCTACCAGTTCAAGAAGTGTAGATGATCCCAATTTCAACAGCCTGTTTATTGGACCGGGAAAGATGCGGCTAGATGTCAAACAGGATGCTTTCAAGCAACTGAACTTATCTGGTTCTGTCATGCAGGATGAAAGTCGCATCTGCGACCAGGCGATTGAACCTATCCAAAAAGAGATGCAGCCACTCACAGATGCTTTCAAAGCTGCCAATGAAGCTTATATACGGGCATTAAAAGAGAAAAAAACCGAAGAAGAACTCGCCAGGTTAAAAGAAAAGGCTGATGACATCCGCGGCCAGTTTGATCCTTTCAGTGAAAGAATCCGGGAAGTAGAGATTGCTTTTATCCAATCACATCCTGCCTCCTATTATTCCGCTTACCTGATGCGTTTTCTGATCAGTGATATGAAGGTGGCGGATGCCATCACTGCATTTCGTTCCTTCTCCCCTGCCATTCAGCAAAGCATGGCGGGGAAACAGATAGCTGAGGAAGTGAAAAAATTGGCAGCCGGCTCTCCCGGCAGCGATGCTTATGTTTTTACAACCACCGATATCAACGGGCAACTGATCAGCCTTGCCGACTTTACAGCAAAAAAATATGTGCTGCTGGATTTCTGGGC
>CAZAOR010000031.1:0-12316 GCA_964486805.1 uncultured Sediminibacterium sp.
ATCGTCAGGATGCCATCTTTCCAAACCACATTCTTTACATCGCTCCAGGCATAGATTTTTTTGGGCAGGGTATTGATTACAATCCCGCTATCATCAAATGCTACTTCCTGCGGGAATTTGACCTGCTTTTCGATCAGTGCAGCGATTAATAACAGGATACTGATCCAGTTCCACCCCGACATCATAACTGCCCAGCCTGCTCCTGCAAATAAAAGGCCAATCCGGTAATAGACAGTCCTTCCCTGTTGCTGACGGCGGTAACAATATACCCACCAGGCAACAATGCCTGCCGTCATCAGGCTTAGAAAAATTGTCTGCTTGTTCATCACACGACTCAGGTAAAGTGCATAGCTGAAGAAACAAAACGACAACAATAACAGAATGCTGCTGACAATATCTGCCAGGGCACGGCTGTTTTGCCTGAATTCAAGAATATAAGCATACACTTTCATGCGCGGAATTAAGATTGGTTGTTGACAAGCAGGTTACACAAGCGCCAGAGAGTACGAGCCCCTACATTGCTGTCCCATTCGCTTTGACCGACACCTACCTCAACCAGATCAAAGCCGATCAGTTGCCTGCCGCTTTCACTGATCTTTTTGATGAGATAGCAAACTTCTTCTATGTCAAACCCGCCTTGTACCGGTGTGCCGGAATTCGGGCAAAGTTTACCGTCCAGTCCATCGATATCAAAACTGATGTAAACCTTCTCCGGCAGGTGTTGTACCATTTCGTCTGCCAGATGCTTCCAGGTTTCCCCTTCGAATAAGCGCTCTTTGATCTTTTTGTCGAAATAGGTAACCACCCGGTAATTACTCTTACAGATATAATCCCATTCTTCTTCACAGTAATCACGGATGCCCGCCTGTACGAGTTTGGTGATTCCCGGTAACTCATTCAGCGCATTGTACATGATGGAAGCATGCGAGTACGTAAAATCTTCATAGGCTTTTCGCAGATCGCAGTGCGCATCAATCTGCAACACCCCAAAGCTGCCATACTTTTCTGCCAATGCTCGCATATAACCCAGGGCGATGCTGTGATCACCGCCTAACAAACCCACCAGTTTGCCTTTCTCCATCAACGCCTGGCACTGATCATAAACCCATTCATTCAGCATGATACTGCCTTCATTGATTTCTTTGAGGCTCTTACACATGAACTTATTTTTCTCAATGCTCTCGCCCCTGGAGATATAATCAATGTACAGTTCCGCTTCCTTGCGCAGATAATCACTTTTCATCAGGATCTTGCGTTCGGGCTCGCGCATATAAAAACCCTGCTTCCAGCCAAAATGGCCATCCATGTCCAGTATATCCACCTGTTTGCTGGTTTTGAAAATATGCTCCGCAGCCCTGGCGGTGCCGGCAGTATAACTAACGGTTACCTCCCAGGGAACAGGAAGTATGACCAGACGGGCATCCTGTTCCGTAAAAGGAAGTCCGAAAATATTGTTATTGGGGTTTCCGACAGCATTGGGGTCGAAACGCGATAAATCAGCCATGGTTTTTTCGATTGCAAACAGGCGACAAATTTACTGGCTATTTTCCGGAAAACCCGGTTGCCCTGGTTTTTTAAGATAGAAAGCAACTAACAATTGCTCGTTTTGTGCAGCGTTTCCATACAACTACGGCCGCCCGCTTTAACGCCCCTGATATTTATCAGCATTTTTCCAATGCTTTTTGGGTTAATTTTGCCGGGTCAACCGTAAGAAATGAAGAAAACCCATATTGCCATCCTGGTTTTGATTGCCGCCGCTATTGTGGTACTGATCAGCTATACAGCCGATCTCAGCACCTATGAAACTATTGCATCTGCCAAACAGAAACAAGGCAAATTCGTGAACCTGATTGTGAAAATGGACAAATCACAACCCCTCGAATATGACGCGGTTAAAAATCCCAATTACCTGAGTTTCATGGCAGTAGACAGTCTTGGCAATAATATCCGGGTTGTGTATCACAATAATAAACCAACAGACATGGAGAAAAGTGACCGGATCGTGTTAAAGGGGCGGGTAGAAGGCGACCATTTTGAATGCCGGGATATCCTGCTTAAATGCCCGTCCAAATACAAGGATGATCCCAATGCCCAGAAAGCAGCCCTGCCTAATTCCTGAGGCTGCGGTCTTTTCAACCATTCAACTGAAACCCGGCTCCAATGCATTTTACAGGTGAACATTTACTTCCCGGCGCCCTCGGGCATTTTTTTGCCATTCTTTTCCTCGTAGCTTCCTTAACAGCTACGATGGCATATTTCATCAGTTTCCGGCAAACAAGCATCCCTGAAAAACAAAGCTGGCAACGGTTGGCGCGCGGGGCATTTCTTTTTGAAACCATTAGCGTACTGGCACTGTTTATCACGCTGTATTATATTATTTCCCAGCATTTTTTTGAGTACAAGTATGCGTTCCACCACAGCGATAAATCCCTGCCGACACAATACCTACTTGCTTGTTTCTGGGAAGGACAGGAGGGGAGTTTTATGCTCTGGAGTTTCTGGCATTGTGTATTGGGATGGATCCTGGTTGCCCGCTCTAAGGAATGGGAACCCGGTGTCATGACCGTTTTAAGCTTTGCGCAATTTTGTTTGGCCACCATGATTGTCGGGCTTTATTTTTTTAACGTAAAAATCGGCAGCAGCCCCTTCCTGCTGTTAAGACAGGACGGCTTCTTCGACAATGCACCTATTTTTCTGGACCCTGCCAATGGAGGTATCCGTGCAGATTACCTGCAATTCCTGAAAGATGGCTCCGGACTCAATACCTTACTACAGAATTATTGGATGGTCATACATCCGCCTGTCTTATTCCTGGGGTTTGCTACCACCATTGTACCCTTTGCCTATGCCATGGTTGGCCTGTACCAGCGAAACCATGCATGGACCAAACCCGCCATACCCTGGGCCGCTTTTTCGGCCGCCGTTTTGGGTACCGGGGTCATGATGGGGGCGGCCTGGGCCTATGAAAGCCTCTCTTTTGGCGGATACTGGGCCTGGGATCCGGTTGAAAATGCTTCACTCGTACCCTGGCTCACCCTAGTGGCCGGGTTACATACCAACCTCGTTTACAGGAGTACCCAATATTCCCTGCGGCCAACTTATTTTTTTTATATCATCAGTTTTTCCCTGGTTTTGTATTCCACTTTCCTTACCAGGAGCGGCATACTTGGTGATACCTCTGTACACGCTTTCACAGACCTGGGCATGAATGTTCAGTTGCTTCTCTTCCTGCTTATATTTCTGTTACCGGCTTTGTTTTTGTATGCTATCCGGTATCAATCCATACCTGCTATTGCGAAAGAAGAGAATACATACAGTCGCGAGTTCTGGTTGTTTATCGGCTCCCTGGTATTGTTTCTTGCGGCAATCGTAATCATTGCCAAAACATCCGTGCCAGTATTCAATAAGCTGTTCGGCACCAATATTGCCCCGCCGGAGGACCCGGAATATGCCTACAACCAGATTCAGATTTTTGTAGCAGTCGTGATCGGCATACTTACTGCTGTTACACAGTTCCTGAAATACAAAGACACACCCCGTGGAGAATTCGGCCGTAAAATTGTTTGGGCAACCGTCATCAGTGCAGTTGCAAGCCTGGCCATCAGCTTATTTGGGGGCATCGCCTACACGAAGAAAGGGGCCGGATTCCAGTTTGCCATACATTTAGCCATTTTTGCCGCTGTGTATGCAATTGTTGGGAATGCCGCTTATATCTGGCAGGGACTGAAAGGCAAACTCAAGGCGGCAGGCGCTTCCGTAGCGCATATCGGCTTCGGCATGATCCTCCTGGGTATCCTCATTTCTTCCAGTAAAAAAACAGTATTAAGCTGGAATACAACCGGGATCACGCCCCTAAAAGTAGATGCCAATGCAAAGGGTAATGCAGCCGGTGACCCGGCAGAGAATATCACCTTGTTTAAAGGCGTGGCGACCGATATGGGTAAGTACATGGTCACTTATGTGCGGGATACCATGAATCCTGATGACCACAAGCGTTATTTCACGATTGATTTCAGGGCTAAAAAAGGCGGGGAACAGTTCCAGGTTTACCCCGATGTAATCAAACAGAACAAAAACATGGAGGGCTACTCTGCCAACCCATCCGCCAAACACTACTGGTATAAAGATATTTTCGTGTACATTACTTCCTTCCAGGAAAATAACCGGGAAGATACTTCGCATTTCCAGTTACGCGACATGCATGTGGGGGATACGATCTTCTACAGCAACGGCCTCATGCGACTCAATAAGGTGGAGGTAAACCCTCCTGATATGCGGAGCAAATATGCGGCAGATGAAACAGGTATTTTCCTGGATATGACTGTAACTGCTAAAGACGGAAGCCGCTATGCTGCCCGTCCCGGGATTGCGATCAGGGGGATGAACAGTATGCGGAGCCTGCCAGATACCGTTCTTTCACAAAGCCTGGTAATCGCCTTCAATAAAGTACTGGACGAAAAAAATGGCAAACTGGAAATCGGCGTCAAGGAAAGCAGTACCATCACCGATCTGATTACCCTGAAGGTATATGAGTTCCCCATGATCAATGTATTATGGCTCGGTGTCGTGGTCATGGTTACCGGCTTTGGCATGGCGATACGCCAGCGGTTACGCACCGCATGATCCATTATTACCAACCGGTAATTACTCTTCAGCATCCCCTGTACCAAACCTGTTAGTTTATGACGGGTCAGCGCTCTTCAAACGGAGGAGGGCCCGGTCAATAAAGGAATTCCGACTACCGGGCTGACAGGTATAAACATGTGCAAGATTACCGCAACGGCCAAAGGCACAGACAGCCATGGGCTGCCGGGGTACCCGCCGCAAACTGATTCATGGCAAACACGACAGGCCCTCTGTCATAGGCAAGGGCCGATTCCGGGGAATTTCGTACCTTTATAGTATCAGCTTGCCATGACCTATCACCGGAATTTTACCTACTGGATCGATAAGCGTATCTGGAAATATTATTTCCTCCAGGTCATGCTGCAGTTGTCGCAGTAAAGCAGTTTCTTCCTGCCTATTCACTTCAAAAACATGCGACATGCCCCACTACCATACACTCGGAAATATTCCGCATAAGCGACATACCCAGTTCCGACAGCCGGACGGAACCCTGTATTCGGAGCAATTGTTTTCAACCGAAGGATTCAGCCATGATTATGCGCTTCTGTATCATTGCTATCCGCCCACCCAGATCATAGCCACGGATACCCCTATTCCTGACAGTCCGGAAATTGCGGAAGAAAAAATGCTTCGGCACCGCAGTTTTGAGGGGTTTAACCTGCAACCCCGGAAAGATTATCTGGAAAGCCGGGCACCGGTGCTTGTCAACAATGATTGCCATATTGTACTGGCAGCTCCCCAGGAAAGCATGAACGGTTATTTTTTTAAAAATGCCGATGCAGATGAAATGATTTTTGTGCATGAAGGATCCGGCACCTTGCTCACGCAATATGGAGAAATAACCTATGGGCAGGGAGATTACCTGGTAATCCCTCGCGGGACTATTTACCAGATTCACTTTACCGAAACACATAACCGCCTGCTCATCGTGGAAAGCTTCAGCCCCATTCGTTACCCGCGACGTTACCTGAGTCCCCAGGGACAGTTGCTGGAACATGCTCCCTATTGTGAAAGGGATATCCGCCCGCCACAGAAACTCGTGACCATTCGGGAAACCGGGGATTACCTGATCAAAACCCGCAAGCAAGGCATGCTTTACGGGCTTCATTATGCGCACCATCCCTTTGATGTGGTAGGATGGGATGGCTGTTGCTATCCCTATGCCTTCAGCATACATGATTTTGAACCGATCACCGGAAGGGTACATCAGCCCCCGCCGGTTCACCAGACTTTTGAAGCGCATAATTTTGTAGTGTGCAGCTTCTGCCCGCGTTTATATGATTATCACCCCGATGCGATTCCTGCCCCGTATAACCACAGTAATATCGACAGCGATGAAGTGCTGTACTATGTGGATGGGGATTTTATGAGCCGGAAAAATGTTACACGCGGGATGATCACCCTTCATCCTGCCGGCATCCCGCATGGGCCGCATCCCGGGGCCGTTGAAAAAAGTATCGGGAAGAAAGAAACCGGGGAACTGGCTGTAATGATCGATACTTTCCGGCCGCTGAAACTGACTAAAGCAGCCCTGGCTTTGGAAAATCCCGGGTACACCATGAGTTGGGCAGAGTAAATCCGGCGAACTGTTTTTTGACTGATAAAAATGCTTAACTTATCGGTCTAAATACATTGCTATATGATTAAATTCAGCGACATTAAAATTGGCGACTACGTACAAGCTGAGTATGAAGGAACAATGTGGGAGGGAGAAGTGGTTCGCCTGAACGGAGATGAAAAACAGGTTTGTGTACAAACTGATGTACAGGAGTTCTGGTTCGAACCCGATCACCTGTATCCCATCGAGCTTTCAGAAGCGGCCCTGCTAAAGCTCCGGTTTCACAAACAGGAAAATGAAGACGGATCGGTTAAATATCTGAAAGGGCCTTTCCGCATTGTTACACCCAAGCCCGGCGATTTTACCCATTTTGAAATGTGGTACCGGGAAGACAGAAGGCATAACCCGGATATCAAATACATCCACCAGCTACAGAACCATTACCACGAAATGACCAAAGTGTACCTGACCAGTGAGCCGGTCTGATACAATGGTTGAAATACGTGTGTCTCCTGCCACAGGCAAGATACCAACCCGATGAATTATCTTCCGGTTTAAAATGCCAGGCATGTACCGAATTGCAGGTGTGCTTTTTTTGCTCTGTATGCTGGTAACGTCCCGTGCCCAGCAGTTCGGGGGAACACCTGCAACTGTGCATTGGCAACAGATAAAAACAGATACGGTTCAAATTATTTTTCCCCGGGGATATGCCGCCCAGGCAAGACGTATTTCCAGCATCGTTCATTCTCTGCAGAGAAGATATGCGCAAACCATCGGGGATGCCATCAAGCCGGTGAGCATTATTATCCGTAACCAGTCGCTCGTATCCAATGGATATGTAGGGCTTGCCCCGTACCGCAGTGAATGGTATACAACCCCGCCACAACATCCTTTTGGCCTGGGAGCTGTTCGATGGACGGATAACCTTGCCCTCCATGAGTTCCGGCATGCAGAACAATACAGTAATTTCAACAAAGGACTTTCACATCTGGCCCGGTGGTTTTTGGGGGCACAGGGACAACTCGTAGCAAATGCCGCCGCCGTACCTGACTGGTTCTTTGAAGGAGATGCGGTTTTTAACGAAACCAGATTCAGCCGGCAGGGCAGGGGCACACTGCCCTTGTTTCTGAATGGATACCAGTCTTTGTATCTTGCTCGAAAACAGTATAGTTACCAGAAACTCCGCAATGGGTCATTCCGGGATTATGTACCTGACCATTATCAGTTAGGCTACCTCCTGGTGGCGTATGGCCGGGAAAAATATGGTGATAATTTCTGGCGGGATGTGACCGCAGATGCAGTGGCATTTCATCCGCTCATCTATCCTTTTCAGGGTGCATTGCAAAAAAAAGCAGGAATTCGATTCAGGCGCTTTGTACAGGATGCCTTTCATTTTTATGAAGCACAGTGGAAATCATCAGACACCGGAACGGTTCAATGGATCAGTCCTGTTAGGGCAAAAACTGTCACCAACGATCAATACCCTTATCCCTTGTCAGACGGATCCAGCCTGGTTTTGCGTACGGGATACGATAATATTCCTGCTTTTTACCGGATCGATCAAACTGGCAGGAGCAGCCGGGTGGCAGCCCGGGCTATCGCAACGGAGGGATATTATGGCTATAACAATGGTCGTATCGTGTATGCTGCAGATGAGCCGGATATTCGTTGGGGCGACCGGGCTTACCGAACAATCCGGGTCATCAGCCTGGCAAACGGCCGGGAAAAAGTGGTGTTGCGTCATACGCGCTACCAGAGCCCGGATATCGCGCACCATTCCGATCGGTTACTCGTCGTGCAAAGCGGGCTTTACGGCGGCTCGGCTGTTTATCTGCTGGATCAGGCGGGCAGGCCATTGGATAGCGTGGTTATTGCTTCCGGGGTCTATTCCACACCGAAATTCGCGGTGGATGATCAATCCTTTTATGTCGTGCAGCGCGATACTGCGGGTAATATGGCCCTGTTGAAATACCGGTTGAATCACCACCGGCAGGCAGATACCCTGCTGCTCCCTTTTAACCGGCTTATTGATTATGTGACGGTACAGGGCGATACGATATACTGTACGGTAACCTATAAAGGCAGGGATGAAATATGGGCCGTGATTGACCGCCCGGAATACCGGGGACCCTTCCGCCTGGCAAGTTATCCCTCCGGCATTTATCAGGCTTATAGCAAGCCTGGCGGACTATTGGTCGGATCGGTGTTTACTGCAGCGGGGTACCGCTTGATGCAAGTGCAACCTGCCTGGCAAAGGGTGGAACAGAAAGATGAATTGAAACCTTTGTATGTAGGATCCGCATATCCGCCAGGCGATCACAGCATGCTGGCGAATATACCCGAACGGCAGGATAGTATTGCCGGCTATCACCAGGCAACACGCCTTTTTAATTTTCACAGTTTCCGGCCCTATTATTCTTATCCGGAATATTCCTTTACGGTGTATGGGGAAAATGTACTCAACACTTTTCAGTCGCAACTGGCATATACCTATAATAGCAATGAAAAAAGTCAGGCGCTGGGATATACCGGTAAATTCGGGGGTAGTTACCTGCAACCTGTTGTTGGGGTGAAACAGACCTGGAGCCGGGCAGCGCTGTACCAAATTGATACAAGCCTCGGGGGAAGTACAACCCTGCATTGGAATGAAACTGAAGCTTTTGCGGGATTACAACTGCCCTTGAACCTTTCCGGTGGGCGCTTTTACAGGAATCTGTTGCTCTCCGGGGCCTACCACCTTGATCAGGTAAGCTGGTACGGTATCGCGACAAAAATATTTACCGGTGAAACAGTTGCTTATGGCGACTGGCAAATCAGTTATGCTGGTCAGATACAGCAACCTTTACAGCGGATATATCCGGCTTTTGCGGAAAGCTTTTATTTGCGATACCGGCATAATATCGGGTACCAGTCTTCCCGCCAGTTTCTGGCCAGCGGAGCGCTCTACCTGCCGGGTATCGGCCCTAATCACAGCCTTGTGCTGAAAGCAGCCTGGCAGGCCCGCGATACCCTGATGCATTATTTATACAGTAATGGTTTCCCTTTCTCCAGGGGGTATCTCGGCACCGATTTCCCCCGTATGTGGATGCTTGGATTCAATTACCACCTGCCACTGGCATACCCGGAAGCCGGAATCGCGAACCTGGTGTACCTTTTACGGGTGAGGCTGAATGTTTTCGGAGATGCTACCTGGGGTCGGAGCCTGCGTACCGGTAGCCGGTTCCTGTATCGGAGTATAGGAGCAGAATGCATGCTGGATACCCGCTGGTGGAACCAGCAGCCGGTGAGCCTGGGCATCCGGTACAGCCGACTGCTCGACAATGGCTATCTGGGGCCGGAAGGGCCGAATATTTGGGAGCTGATCCTCCCCGTAACTATTTTTAACTGAGCGATTTAGCCGTAATTTTGCCAAGACTGGACAGGTATCGGGCTGGTTTTTCCACATTTTTGATATTTTTTTCCACGTTTTTTTCATATTCCAGAAGCAATATGGTATCTTTGCAGCCCCAAAAATTATATGTCGAAACAACCGTTGATCAAACAGGATGGGGTAATACAGGAAGCCCTGAGCAATGCAATGTTCCGGGTAAAACTGGAGAATGGACATGAGATTCTGGCGACGATCTCCGGTAAAATGCGGATGCACTATATCCGGATTCTGCCGGGCGATAAGGTGGGGGTGGAGATGAGTCCGTATGATTTGAGCAGGGGAAGGATCATTTTCAGGTATAAATAGCAAGCAATATTCGCCGTGGAAGCAGCCGAGCCTGTGAACCGGCAGAAAGGATAAAAAATAAAAAAATGAAAGTCAGAGCTTCCATTAAAAAACGCAGCGTGGATTGCAAGATCGTGAAGCGGAAGGGCAAATTATTTGTGATCAACAAAAAGAACCCCCGGTTCAAGCAGCGTCAGGGATAATTCTGCGCTGAACAAGCAATCAATAAAAAATACTAAAAAAAGCATATGGCCCGTATCGCCGGTATTGATTTACCCAAGAATAAAAGAGGAGAAATCGGTCTTACCTATATCTATGGTATCGGACGTTCGACAGCTCAGTATATCCTGACAAAAGCTGGTATTGATTTTGATAAAAAAGTGAACCAGTGGAATGATGAGGATCAGGCTGCTATCCGGAACATTATCAATAACGAGTTCAAAGTGGAAGGTGCGCTCCGGAGTGATGTTTCCATGAATATCAAGCGTCTGCTGGATATCGCCTGCTACCGTGGCTTGCGCCATCGTAAAGGATTGCCGGTTCGCGGACAACGTACCAAGACCAACAGCCGTACGCGTAAAGGCAAACGTAAAACAGTGGCTGGTAAGAAAAAGGCAACGAAAAAATAATTAAGTAGAAGGCCGCCTGCAGAGGTTGGCCTTCCGCTTAGATAATCACCACCGCCGCTTGGATCTTCCCGCAGGAAAGGAGAGCCGGTGGGACCCGGAAACGGGTTTTAATAAATCTGCCCCGGCAGTGAATACCTCAAAAAAGTAACATGGCTAAGACACAAAAAGGACAAGGCGGTGCAAAAACCGTCGCCAAAAAAAGAATCGTAAAAGTAGATGCCGCCGGTGAAGTGCGCATTTCCGCTACTTTCAACAACATCATCATCAGCTTCACCAACAAATCCGGTCAGGTAATCAGCTGGAGCAGTGCTGGTAAAATGGGCTTCAAAGGATCCAAGAAGAACACCCCCTATGCTGCCCAGACTGCCGCCGCCGATGCTACCAAGGCTGCACTCGACGCTGGTCTGAAAAGGGTAGACGTATTTGTGAAAGGACCTGGTTCCGGTCGGGAAAGTGCAATCCGTTCCATCGCACAATCTGGTATCGAAGTGACATCCATCCGCGATGTAACCCCGCTGCCCCATAACGGTTGCCGTCCCCCGAAACAGCGTCGTGTATAATTGTTAATCATCCGGCCAAACCGGTATTTATAAACGGGTAGTGCATCTATTTTAGATTTTTTGATGCCCTATCGTCACTAAAAAATCAAATCAAGTATGGCACGTTACACAGGTCCCAAGACCAAAATCTCCAGAATCTTTGGTGAGCCCATCCTGGGCAATGGCAAATGGTTGGGTAAGAACAGCAACCCTCCCGGCCAACATGGCGCTGCGCGCAAACGTAAAACACTGGGTGAATACGCCCTGCAGTTACGCGAAAAGCAGAAAGCTAAATACACGTACGGGGTATTGGAGCGTCAATTCCGCAAAACATTCGAAGAAGCACAGCGCCTGAAAGGGGTAACAGGTGAGAACCTGATCAAATTGCTCGAAGCCCGCCTGGACAATACCATTTTCCGCCTGGGTCTTACAGCCAGCCGCCCGGAAGCCCGTCAACTGGTGAATCATAAGCACGTTACGGTAAACGGGGAAGTGATGAACATCCCTTCCTACCAGTGCAAACCTGGTGATATCATCGCCTATAAACCCACCAGTGCCGTAAATACAGCTATCACCAGCAAGAGCCGTGGCAAAAACCCCAAGTTCAGTTGGCTTGATTGGAATGAAACAGAACAGAAAGGAACCTTTATTACTTATCCGGAGCGTGAAAATGTACCGGAAAATATCAAGGAGCAACTGATCGTGGAATTGTACTCTAAGTAACAATACCACTGCATCCTCGGAAATCGCTGAACCTAATTCCCCGGGCAACCGGGACAACCCTATAAAAAAACAAGTTTTAATATGGCCATATTAAGCTTCCAAAAACCTGACAAAATCGTTTTACAAAAAGCAAATGATTTTGAAGGACAATTTGAATTCCGCCCTTTGGAACCAGGTTTCGGCCTGACCATCGGTAATGCTTTACGACGGGTACTGCTGAGTTCCCTCGAAGGATTTGCACTGGTTGGAATCAAAATCGAAGGGGTGGATCATGAATTTGCTACTATCAAAGGGGTGACCGAAGATGTTACAGAGATCATCCTTAACCTGAAGCAGGTTCGTTTCAAAAAAACAGTTGACCACGATGTGGTTTCTGAAAAAATCAACCTTTCCATCAAGGGTCGTACCGAGTTTACGGCGGGCATGATCGGAGAACTGTCGCAGAATTTCCAGGTGATGAACCCGGAACTGGTGATCTGTAATATGGACACTACTGCGAAAATGGACATTGAACTGACCATCTCTA
>CAZAOR010000032.1:0-2986 GCA_964486805.1 uncultured Sediminibacterium sp.
TGCTCGTCATTGACCCAGACATAGGAGCCGTCCTTGCGCCGGACGCGATCTTCGAGCGCGTGCTTGCCATTCTCGAACAGGTCGGTGATGTCGGCCTCGACGCGCTCGAGATCGTCGGGATGGACGTGGTCGCGCCAGAAATGCGGGTTCTCGAGATATTCGCGCGGGCTATAGCCGAACAGCCGGGCGATGTTCTCGCTGACGAAGGTGGGCGCGAAATCGCCGGAGGCCTTGAAGCTGTAGATCACGGCCGGAGACGCCTCGAGCAGCCGCTTCAGCCTCGTCTCGGCGGATGCCTCGACAGCAGCCACATGTTGGCGCTCGTTTTCAGCCTGCTCGCGCGTCACGTCGTTCAGGGCCTGCTCGATGATGTTGGCGACGGAGGCCGCATCCGGGCGGCGTATCTCGCCGAGCAGTTTCAGCAATCGGGAAGCAGCCGCTTCAGCGCTTTTTCTTTGATCGATCATAACACACGGCGCCTCACCTGCCTGCAGGGTATTTGGATCAAATATCGGCTGGAATCCCCGGTTGAATGACGCTTGTGCCAAGAAAACGATGTTCCGACAAGCCTCGGCCAGACGCCGCTCGCGGCTTTACGGGGCAGCCGTGAGCGGCTAGATGCTTAGCATGCTTATGCGAACCCAGTTTGCTCTTCTCGTTGTTTTTGCCGCGACACTTTCGGCTTGCACCAACCCATTCAACAAGCAAGCCCAGCGGGAAGCGCAGGTCGCGCAGGAAAATCAGGAAGACGACGCCAAGTGCCAGTCGGGCGGCGCCAAGCCTGGAACGCCGGCCTACCAGAAGTGCCGGCAGTCGCTTGCCGCCCAGCGCGCCGATCTCGAGCTGCAGGAAGCGCATAGCCGGGCCTTTCAGCAGACCCTCGGCGCAGGCACGGACGCGCAGAAGGACTGAGGCTTGGGACAACGCCCGCCTGCCGTTTGACTCCCACCGGGATTGGCGCAACCCTCTTGGCACAACAGGGGGATGTCCAATGCCGACCATGCTTTCCGCCGATGTGCGGCGTGCTCTTTTCTGCGCGGTGCTGATCTCTGTCGCGATGCCGGCCTTTGCCCAACACGCGAGCGAGCCGGCTCAGCCTTCGGCCTTCGGTCCACCGCAAGTCACGCGCGAGGTCTGCACCTCGATCGCTTGGGGCTTCGGCGGCTCTCGCAACGATTGCCGCTACGAGACGCTGCCCGTTGCGGAGGGTCAACCCGGTCCGCACGGCATCTGCGTCATCGCCTACGGGATCCGCACCTGCCGCTAGGGTTAATGGCCCGGGCTCGCCAGTTGAGCCACATCAAGACTTTCCTTCCCCGCCTGAAGCATGATTTAAATGCGGTCGGGAAGACGGAGGTCTGACATGCAGATCGAACCCTTGGACCAGAATAGGCTCGAGGCCGCGGCCAAGCAGCGGCCGACGCGGATCACGCTCGAACTGTCTCCGCTCGAGGTTGAGCTCGCGCTGGCGACGGGCGGCGCTTCCTTGTGCGAGCCGGCGCTGCGCGCGCTCGTGCTTGCGAGCGTGCTCGACGCCGACAGCGTCGTCCTGCAATAGGACAGCCGCAAAGAATCGCGGGGCATTCGCTCTAGTATCCCGCCGAAGTTCCGCTATGTAAGGCGCATGGAAAGCGCCGAGATCACCCGCACCTTTAGGCTTGCGCCAGAGTGGGCGCCTCAGAAGGCCGTTTGGACCGCGTGGCCCGCCGACCCGGATGAGTGGAACGGCGATCTCGATGCGCCGCGCCGCGATATCGCCGCGATGATCAAGGCGCTTGCGCGCTTTAATCGCGTGAAGCTGCTCGTCAATGGGGCCGAGGCGGAGCAATCCGCGCTGGAAGCGCTCGGCGATGCCGCTCAGATCGTGCCGGCGCGCTATGGCGATATCTGGCTTCGCGACACCGGTCCGATCTTTGCCCAGACAAGCCAAGGGCCGGTGGCGCTCCGCTTCAGCAATAATGGCTGGGGCGGCAAATTTGCGCTCGACGGCGACGACACGGTCGGGGACGATATCGCGCGTATCGCCGAGGTGCCGGTGCGCCGCTTCCCGTTCGTGCTCGAGGGCGGGGCGATCGAGCACGACGGCGCGGGCACGTTCCTCACCACGCGGCAGACACTGCTGAACCACAATCGCAACGGCTGGACCGAGCGCGACGCGGAAGCTGCGCTTCGAGACGCCTTCGGCGCGCGCAAAGTGATCTGGGTCGACCAAGGCCTCCGCAACGATCACACGGACGGTCATATCGACAATATCGCCCGCTTCGTAGCGCCTGGTGTCGTGGCTTGCCAGGCGCCTCAGGCCGGCGACGATCCGAACGCGGCAGGCCTCGATGCGATTGCGCGCACACTGGAGCAGGCAACGGACGCAGATGACCGGCCGCTTCAGGTCGTGCGGATTCCCGGGCCTGGGCTCGTGCAGGACGCGCTTGGCGAGATCGCCCCTGCCTCGCATCTAAACTTCGTCATCGCCAACGGCGTGGTCGTGGTGCCGGTTTACGGCACGCGAGACGAAGACCGCGCGCTCCAGGCGTTGCAAGAGCTGTTCCCTGGCCGCGAGGTGACCGGTATCCGTTCGCATGGGGTGCTTGGCGCAGGATCAGCCGGCGGCGGCTCGTTCCATGGCATCACGCGCGAGGAGCCGGCGTGATGGCGGAACGCCTCGTCACCGTCGCGGCGCTGCAGGCAAGCTACGGGACCGACATCGACGCCAATATCGCCAAGACCGAAGCGCTGGTGCGCACGGCCGCCGGCCGTGGCGCGCAGGTGGTCCTTCCGTCCGAGCTGTTCCAGAGCATCTACTTCCCGACACGCCAGGACCCGAGATGGTTCGCCACCGCTCACCCCGCGAGCGAGCATCCTTGCGTGCGCGCGCTCGCTCCCCTTGCCAAAGAGCTCGGCGTCGTCATCCCGATCTCGTTCTTCGAAAAGGATGGACCGCGCTACTTCAACAGCGTGGCGGTGGCCGATGCCGACGGCGCGATCCTCG
>CAZAOR010000033.1:0-5264 GCA_964486805.1 uncultured Sediminibacterium sp.
ATCATCGGCCACGGCATCAGTAATGCCCGGGCTTTCCGTAATATGATCACACTGGGCGAAACCATGATCCGCACCGATCTCTGTGGCCGCATGGCCGACCGCTACCGCCCTTCATAAATTCCGCAATTCGGAATGCCTTAAACAGCCGATACCTCCCGGCAAGGCGGCAAAATTTTATCTTTGTACAAACAAGCCTGGCCTTATGTGGTTGAATAATATCCTGGAAACGATTGGCAATACCCCCCTGATCCGTCTCAACAAACTTACCCGCCACCTGCCCGCGACTATCCTCGCAAAAGTGGATTATTTTAATCCGGGCAATTCGATCAAAGACCGCATGGCCCTGAAAATGGTGGAAGTGGCGGAACAGGAAGGGCGGTTGAAACCAGGCGGTACCATCATCGAAGGCACCAGCGGTAATACCGGCATGGGCCTGGCACTGGCAGCCTGCGTAAAAGGATACAAATGCATTTTTGTTACGACAGACAAACAGTCAAAAGAAAAAGCAGATATACTCAAAGCCGTTGGCGCAGAAGTGATTGTTTGCCCCACCAATGTGCTGCCGGAAGATCCGAAAAGTTATTACAGTGTCGCGAAAAGGTTGTCGAAAGAGATCCCGAATTCCTGTTACATGAACCAGTATGATAACCTGGCGAACCGGCAGGCCCACTACGAAAGCACCGGGCCGGAAATATGGGAACAGACAGAAGGAAAGATCACCCACCTGGTATGTACCGCCGGTACCGGAGGTACCATCACCGGCACTGCCATGTACCTCAAGGAAAAGAACCCCGCTATCAAAGTATGGGCCATTGATGTATATGGCTCCCTGCTCACCAAATACTATCGCACCGGGGAAATCGACATGAATGAAGTTCATCCCTATATCTCAGAAGGGTTCGGGGAAGATTTTGTACCCCAGAACTATGATATGCGCGTGATTGATCATTTTGAACAGGTCACCGACCGGGACGGAGCGATCATGGCCAGGCGGCTGGCCAAGGAAGAAGGTCTTTTTTGCGGATACAGCGCCGGCAGTTGCCTGCAGGGACTGATGCAGTTAAGCAGTTCACTGACCAGGGACGATGTGGTTGTTTGTATCCTCCATGACCATGGCAGCCGTTATGTGGCCAAGATCTATAACGACCAGTGGATGATGGAAAGGGGTTTCCTGGAAGTAAAGACTTTCCGCGATATTGTCAGCGGTCGTAACAGCAAAAGGCTGGTAACCATGGAACCCGCACAAACCGTAGCAGAAGCCGTAGAACTGATGAAGAAATACGATATTGAACAGATCCCGGTCCTGGAATCGGGCAACTGCATCGGGGCCGTGAGCGAGGGCGGACTTTTCCAGAAAGTATTCAGTAATCCGGAAATCCGTGACGCGCAATTACGCGATGTATTAGAGCCCCCTTATCCCGTAGTAGATTTTGATACCCCGGTTGAACGGCTCGGCAACCTGATCACCCGGGAGAACGGTGCCGTGCTGGCAAAAGACGAGAAAGGCGAATACCATATCGTTACCAAGTACGATGTGATACAAAGTCTCGCGAAATAAGCACAGGCATCCGGCCCTAGGTTTGACCCGTATCTGATATATGATCTCCACCAGACATACTGTGTTCCTGGCCGTGGCCAGTCAGAAAAGTTTTTCCAAAGCCAGCCAGCAACTCTATATCTCCGAGCCTGCCATCAGCAAGCATATCCGCTCCCTGGAAGTCTACTATAAAACCCAGTTATTCACCCGGAAAGGCATCAGCATCGAACTGACGGAAGCGGGCAGGTTATTGCTGGAAAGCCTGCTGGAAGTGCAAAAGATACAGGAGCGTACCGAGTTCCGCATCTCCTCTATCCGGGATGTATTGCAGGCCCGCGGTGAATTGAAACTCGGGGCCAGTACCACTGTTGCGCTGTACATCCTGCCGAAAGTATTATCCACCTTCAATGAACTCTATCCCAATATCCAGATCAGCCTGCTGAACCGGAATTCAGAAATTGTACTCGAAGCCTTGCTGAACCAGGAGATCAACCTCGGTATCACTGAAGGCAAAAGCAAACTGACCCAGGTGGACTATATCCCTTTTCTGACCGACCAGGTAGTGGCAGTATGCAGTCGCAAGAGTCCGATCGCCCGCCGCCGGCATTACCAGGTAAAAGAGATCACGGGCCTGCCGATTGCGGTCAGGGAAAGAGGCAGCGGCACGCTTGCGGCGCTGCGGCAGGCTTTGGAAAAGCATAAGATACGCCTGCATGATCTGCCGATCAAAGTGAGGCTGGGCGGAACAGAGGCCTTGAAAAATTTTCTGATTGAATCAGAAAGCCTCGGCTTCCTGCCCCATCGTTCTGTAACCCGTGAACTGGAACGCGGAGACCTGGTGGAAATCCAGTTCGAAGGCTTGCACATCGTCCGGAATTTTTATTTTATCCAGCGCAAATCAGAAAACAGTGAACTTAATAAAAGCCTGATCAAGCTGGCGCAGAAACTATACAAATTATAAGTACGAAGTACGAAGGAGGAAGATGTTTGTACGATGCATACTTCGTACTTCGTCCTGCATACCTTGCATTTGACATAGATAACTTGTAGTTATCGATCATAACAATTATGTATACTTTTTGTTATACCCTGTTTTTTAGCTTTGCGGCATGACGCAAGTAATTACGCCGACTTCGGTTACAAAGAAACAGGAAGATGTCTCCGGCACAACCCCTTTACAACCCATCAGCGGCAACTGGATATTCCCTCAATGCATGGCTGCCTATACCGGGCTGAAGAAGCTGCTCGAAAAAGATTATCTCCGGGAGGAGGAAGACCCGGCTACCTTGCTCAGCAGCCTGTCTGATCGCCTCGCGAGGATTTGGTAGCTTTACAGCGGATGCCGGTATATCATGATCAATTAAACAGGGCTGTCAGTGTTCCCGTTATGCCGCAACGGATCCTTTCGCTGGTTCCATCCATCACCGAGTTATTGTTTGACCTGGGTATGGCGGAAAGGGTGATAGGCATCACGAAATTCTGTGTGCATCCTGCAAGCTGGTACCGAAGTAAAACCAGGATTGGTGGTACCAAGAACCCGCATATTGACCAGATCCGGAAACTACGGCCCGATCTCATCCTCGCCAACAAGGAAGAAAACCGGGAAGCGGATATCCGGGAACTGGAAAAGGATTTTCCCGTCTGGATAAGTGATGTGCCTACTGTGGATGCAGCACTGGAGATGATTCAAAGTATTGGCAACCTGACTGGATCCGGGAAACAGGCTGCGGAAATCTGTCAGCAATTCCTGCAGGAAAAACAGGACTGGCTGTTCTGGCAACAAGCGCAGCATATCCCCGCCCTTCGCACACTGTACCTGATCTGGAAAGAACCCTATATGACAGTAGGGAATGACACCTTTATCCATGCCATGCTGGAGCTGGCAGGTGCCCGCCCGGTTATTACGCAGGCCCGTCGTTATCCGGTACTGAACACCGAAGCGATCCTTGCAATGCAACCGGAATGCGTCCTGTTATCCTCCGAACCTAATCCCTTTCAAACAAAAGACCAGCAGGAAATACAATCCCTCCTCCCAAATGCACGCGTTGAATTGGTAGATGGAGAAATGTTCAGTTGGTATGGGAGTCGTATGATAGCTGCGCCCGGATATTTCAGGAAACGTTGGGAGGATAGCAAGCGGGCGTAGCGATTAGTCTTTGGTTTTGGGCAGTTCATTACTGGTTGGCGTATGTCGGAACCGGCTCAATAGCTAACAAGTGTTTGCAGCAAGTACAGTATCTTGCCGATGCCCGCCATAAGGCGGTATGATCAACCAAAAAAGAGATGAAAAAATATCGCGCAGGTGTTTTATTCGGCACGGAATTAGAAGCACTTTACAATGATGCGAGGGATAACCAGTTTGCCCTGCCTGCTGTTAATACCATCGGTACCAATACCATCAATGCGGTATTGGAAACAGCGGCAAAAGTGAACTCCCCGGTTATTATCCAGTTTTCCAATGGGGGCGCCCAGTTCATTGCGGGCAAGGGTATGCCCAATGATCAGTTGCAGGGAAATATATCCGGCGCTATTTCCGGCGCCCTGCACATCCATAATGTAGCAAAATATTATGGGGTACCGGTCGTATTGCATACCGACCATGCCGCCAAAAAATGGTTACCATGGATCAGCGGATTGATCGATGCCGGTGAACAATATTACCAGGAAAAAGGACAACCCCTGTTCAGTTCGCATATGCTGGATCTCTCAGAAGAACCTATTGAAGAAAACATCCACACTTCTGTGGAATTTTTCAAGCGCATGGCTCCGCTGGGCATGAGCATAGAAATAGAATTGGGGGTAACCGGCGGTGAGGAGGACGGAGTGGATAACAGTGGTGTGGAAAATGACAAATTATATACCCAACCGCAACATGTGGCTTTTGCTTATACCGCATTAAGCGAGGTAGGCAAACTGTTTACGGTAGCTGCTGCTTTCGGCAATGTGCATGGGGTGTACAGTCCGGGCAATGTGGAATTACGGCCCGAGATTCTGCACAACAGCCAGGTATATATCGAACAGCACTTGAAGACCGGCCCCAAGCCCGTATATTTTGTATTCCATGGCGGCAGCGGATCACCCCAGCACCAGATACGGGAAGCCATCGGTTACGGAGCGATCAAAATGAATATCGACACCGATCTGCAATGGGCTTTCTGGGAAGGCATCCAAGCCTATTACACCAAGAACCAGGCTTACCTGCAGGGCCAGTTAGGCAATCCGGAGGGACCGGATAAACCCAATAAAAAATATTATGACCCGCGGGTATGGTTGCGCAAAGGCGAGGAAAGCTTCAGTAAACGTCTGGAAATTGCTTTTGAAGACCTGAACTGTATTAACCGCAATGCCTGATACCCCTTCATTCGCACCTCATCGAACAAAGAGCGCCTGCGGGCGCTTTTTGTTTGCCGCTAACCCCATGCAAGTGCCATTGATTGTTAAGTAAAGCCGGAACAGGTTTGGTGACTTCCATAAAATCTATCCAGTAATCCAATGATTTTGATACCCTGACACCTGTCTTGCCGAAAGAACCTGTCATCTCCGCAACCCGCCAGGATTGGGCACCAGTGATCTTTCCCGCTTCTATGCGGTAAAACCGGGCTGGTCAAAAGCTCCCGGGTTAAATGGGTGCTGAAAACAACTATTTTAAAAAATAATGCCACAACTTGGTCGGCTAACAATTGTTAGGCAAATTTGCGGATACCATTTTCATATCCCATGACACATG
>CAZAOR010000034.1:0-2639 GCA_964486805.1 uncultured Sediminibacterium sp.
CCGGATTGATATTATAGATGATGGTGCGTGACAATTGATCTGTCTGATCCAGATTATCAAAAAAAGCCGCCATTTGCTGGGCCTGCGGAAAATCACCGATTGAATCAAAACCACTGTCTGCACCCAATAACCTGCTCATCCGGGAATTATTGTTCCTGACCGGCCCCAGATGAAACTGCTGTACCCAGCCTTTGTCATGGTACATCCGGCAGAGTTCTGTCAGCAAGTATCCCATCAGGGATTCCGGATCCGAGAAATCTTTGTTCCTGTCCCGGACAAAATCTTTGAACTCATTTTCCAGCGCCTGGCTCATGCCACCGATACGGGGCATATTGTTCAAGCCATGATCCGACACCCGGCAACCATGCTCATGAAAATATGCAATACGTTTGTGCATGGCACTCAACAGGGAGGGAATATCCCGAATCTCGATACCACAGGCTTTTTCCAACAGATCCAGGTACGAAAAATAGGCATCCCGGTTACCGGCCTGGAGAAGTTTATCAGGACGGAAAGAAGGCATTACCCGTATTGAATAATTTTCCGCCGCCAGTTGGCGGTGAAAACTGAGACTGTCCCATGGCTCATCGGTTGTGCCAATATAGGCGACCTGGAAAAAGTTCAGTAACCCCCTTGCAGTATGAGATGGCTGTTCCAACTGACGATTACAATCCGTATAAACAGCATCGGCAGAAGATTCGTTGAGGTAAGCGGTTATGCCGAATACTCTTTGCAGTTCTAACTGCGACCAGTGAAACAAAGGATTACGAATTGTTTCCGGCAATACTTTTGCCCAGGCCCGGAATTTCTCAAGATCTGTCGCATCGCCGGTAATCAGGTTCTCCGGCACTCCCAACGTGCGCATGGCGCGCCATTTGTAATGGTCCCCGCGCAACCAGATATCGGTCATATTCCTGAACTGCCTGTTCTCTGCAATTTCCTGCGGAGGCAGGTGACAATGATAATCTATGATCGGCAGATCCCTGGCATAATCATGATAAAGCTTCTGGGCTGCTTTATTCTGCAACAAAAAATTGTCATGGATAAAAACATCTTTCATGGCTGTGCATTTGCTAAACTCCGCTGAAAACAGTGAAGCCTCCATCAACACCGATCTGCATACCGGTCACAAAGCGCGAAGCATCGCTCAGCAGGAAGATCAGTGCACCAATCAGTTCGGACGGTTGACCGAAACGTTGAAAAGGGGTATTTTTAATAACAAGTTTTCCGCGTTCTGTAAAACTGCCATCAGGTTCGGTCAGTAAAGTCCGGTTCTGCTCGGTAAGAAAAAATCCGGGCATGATAGCATTCACCCGGATCGCATCTCCAAAACGACGTGCTACTTCCACTGCAAACCATTCCGTATAACAATCCACTGCGGCTTTTCCCATGCTATAGCCGAGCACTTTGGTAACAACCTGTTTAGAGCTGACAGACGAGATATTCACGATACTGCCGGAACCTTGTGCAGCCATAACAGCCCCAAAGACCTGGGTCGGTGTAATAGTGCCCCAGAGATTCAGTTCCATAGCTTTACGCATACCGGCAAGGTTCATGGAAAAAATATCTGCTTCGGGTTGTAAAACCCCTTCCGGCATATTTCCGCCGGCTCCGTTCACCAGTCCGTGTATGCTGCCAAATTCCTTGAGAATAGTTTCTTTAGCCCGTTGCAGATCCTGCTCTTCCATTACATCCGCCACCACAGCCAATGCCTTACCGCCTGTGGCGGTTATTGCGGCAGCTCTTTCTTTAGCCAGTTTTTCATTCCTCCCAAGAATAACAACGGCTCCGCCTGCATCAGCAATACCTTTTACAAAAGCACCGCCCAGTATACCCGTGCCGCCTGTTACAACAATCACTTTGTCCTCGAGGGAAAATAGTTGTTTTGAATCCATTGACAAGCATTTTTTGAATAACCAATTTGCACCAATTTCGGCCTTACCCAACCATCATTTCGGAATAATTTACGAAAACGATGTAGCATCCCGGAGCGGGTGGTGAATAGTGAATGGCAATTTTAATTATCCACGCACCATTCACTATTGACTTTTTTTCTCCGCCATTTTTAGCGCTTCGGTCGTAGTATAATATTTAGCCAGCATATTCGGCACCTCCCAGGCAGGCATATTATGATGCTGCAAATAATCAAGATACTTATTCATCACGCGGGCAAAATGTGATTCATGTCCCTCCTTGTATTTCTCCGGAATCAGGACCTCCCAACCCTTGTCATTTTTTTTCAGCGATACACCCGGATACTGGTCATCGATTTTCTGGATAGCTGCCGATACTGCTTTTTCGTATGCAGGTCCTTTTGCAATAGGTTCGATATACAAGGTGGGTTTAAACTGCTGTTCTGCCATCTGCCGGATGATCAGATTAGCCTTGGTGCCCCGCATAATGGAATAATGGGTATCGCCCGTTCCACCCACGGCATTGGGAGCTTTGTACTGCCATTCCACAGAAACTTTGGCATGAACGCCTTTGATGGTATAATTAATTTCGCCGTTGCACATCACATTCAGGCCTCCCTTGCCATCACTGTACTTTTGCAGAAATGCGGGCACCTCTTTCGATTTGGTCAGTTCTGCAAACTCATCATGCGAAATATCGGTTGCCCAATGCCTGGCCGACAACAA